>CAMBCD010000032.1 GCA_945863085.1 Bordetella parapertussis | reverse complement strand
CACCGAAACGATCTCGATAATGCCGTCTTCGGAAAAATGCTTTTTCAGTTCATCGAAATGTGCATCCGTCACCGATGACGGGGCACCGCCGGCAGCCAGCGCCAGATTGAGGGCCGCGCGTTCAGCCGGCGTAAACAGCGGGCTGGACTGGAACTGCCACAAGGCATGCAGTTTCTCGTCGGCAACCTTGCCGCGCTCGACGGCATTCTCGGCGTTATGCGCCGTGCAATAACGACAGCCGACCGCGTTGCTGACGACCTCGGCGATCATGAAACGCAGCGCCGGCGGTATTTCGCCGGCATCCACCATGACCGCATCACGCAGTTCACGCACCAGCCTGAAAATCCTCGGTTTGCGGGCCAGGGTCAGCCAGCTGTTGGGGACATAACCGCGCTGCTTGCTGGCTTTTTCGAAATCGGCGGCAAGTTCCGCCAGACGATCCGCCGGTGCGGGTGAAACTCGGGACATGGCACTTCCTCCTGATGGTGTTCGGACAAATCGCTGATTTGTCCAAGGCATTGTTTTTGGGGTTTCCGCCATTAATCGCCCAATCATTATAGAATGATCATTCCAGAATGCAACCAGCCAAGCCGGGCATTCACCGCTGCCCTACAATGGCGGTGGCAAATCATGGTGAGACGACGTATGTAAGGATCACGGTTCCTTGCCGACCTATTCGGCAATACCGCTGGCAATACCCCCGGCAATACCCGTCCGGGTTTACGCATTTCCAGGAGTTTTTTATGCACGCCACCCTGCCCCTGCTGGAAACCACCGATTTCCCGGCCATCCGCCGCCGGACCACCGAAACCCTGCAGGTCAACCTCGGCTACAAGTGCAACCAGAGCTGCCTGCACTGCCATGTCAACGCCGGCCCCACACGCACCGAGTTGATGGCGCGCGACACCATTTTCGAAGTCATTGCCTATCTCAAGGCGGCCGGCATCAAAACACTGGACCTCACCGGCGGCGCGCCGGAGTTGAACCCCCATTTCCGCATGCTGGTCGAGGCCGCGCGCAAACTCGGCGTGCGCGTCATTGACCGCTGCAACCTGACCATCCTGTTCGAACCCGGCCACGAAGACCTGGCGCAGTTCCTCGCGGACCAGCAGGTTGAGATCACTGCGTCGCTGCCCTGTTACCTTGAAGACAATGTCGATCGTCAGCGTGGCAAGGGCGTGTTCGGCACCAGCATCCGCGCGCTGCAGCTGTTGAACGGGCTCGGTTACGGACAAGCCGGCTCTGCGCTTAAACTGAATCTGGTCTACAACCCGCAGGGACCCGTGCTGCCGCCGGCGCAGCAAGCGCTGCAGCGCGATTACCAGCAGCGCCTCGCCGACGGTTACGGCATCACATTCAACGAACTCTACGTCATCACCAACATGCCGATTCAGCGTTTCGGCAGCACCCTGGTGTCCAAAGGCCAGTTCGAGCCGTACATGGATCTGCTCAAAAACGCATACCAGCCAGCCAACCTCGAGACCGTGATGTGCCGCTCGCTGCTGTCGGTGGACTGGCAGGGTTATGTCTATGACTGCGACTTCAACCAGATGCTAGACCTGCCACTGGCATGGAAAAACCGGCCGCGGCCGCACCTGCGTGAACTGATCGGCGCCGGACTCGAACACCAGCCGATCGTCGTCAAGGATCATTGTTACGGCTGCACCGCCGGCCAGGGCTCAAGCTGTGGCGGCGCACTGGCTAACTGACCTCTCCAAAAATACAAAGAATCGAAGCTGCGCATGATTGAACCGTCATTTGCGATTTATTTCTGGGGCTTCCTGCTGCTCTACGGCGGCGTGATGTACGCAATCTCCCCGCACTCGCGCACCGAAGCCAGTTTTTTCAGCGGCAGTGATGACGCCGGTCGGCCGGCCACCGAATGGGCGCTGATGTGCAGCATTTTCATCAGCTGGATCTTCGCCAAGTCGGTGACCAACGCAGCCAATCTCGGCGCAGCCTGGGGTGTGGTCGGCGGCCTGGCCTATGCCACTTACTGGCTGTCGATTCCACTGGCCGGTCTTGTCATTTACTGGCTGCGCACGCGGCACGGTGCAACCGGGCTGGTGCCGTTCCTGATCGGGCGTTATGGCCGGTTCGCCGCGCTGGCCTTCACCGCCGCAATCCTGATCCGGCTCTACAACGAGGTGTGGAGCAATACCGCAGTCGTTGGTGCCTACTACGGCAATGCCGGCGAATGGACTTTCATCGCCTCCGCTTTGCTGTTTACCGCCGCCACCCTGCTCTACAGCATCAAGGGTGGCCTGCGCAGCTCCATCGTCACCGACGTGATCCAGGCCGTGTTGTTCGTGATCGTGCTCGGCATCGTGTTGTTTCTGGTGCTGCCCAGGCACGGGGTGGGCACGCTGCTGACCGTGGGCGATTTCCGGCTGAACGCAGGCGTGGATTTGTTATTGGTTGCACTGCTGCAGGTAGTGTCCTATCCCTTCCATGACCCGGTGCTGACCGACCGCGGCTTCATCACCAAAGAGAAAACCATGCTGCGTGCGTTCATCGTTGCCGGCGTGCTGGGCTTCATCTGCATTTTTGCATTCAGCCTGATCGGCGTCCATGCCAAGTTTGAAGGCATCCCGACCGGCGACAATATGCCGGGCGCCGTGGCAATGGCTTTCGGTACGCTGCCCTACCTGCTGATGACGGTGGTGATGATCATGGCGGCCGGCTCAACGCTGGATTCAACCTTTTCGTCCGTCGCCAAATCCATCGGACGCGAACTGCCGATGCTCGCCGGCCGCGCACCGGGACCGCGCGCCATGGTCATTGGCATGTGGACCATGCTGGCCTTCGCCATCCTAGGCAACCTGCCGATGATCGCAGGCACCGACATCCTGAAAGCAACTACCGTCAGCGGCACCATGGTCATGGGTCTGGCGCCGGTCTTCCTGCTGGCACCGCTGGTCAAACATTCTCCCTGGAGTTTCCATCTTGCGTTCTGGCCGGGAATTTTTCTGGGTGTGCTGCTCGCGACCGGCCTGATTCCGCAGTCCTGGGCCATCGGTGACGGCAAATATGCATTGCTGCTCGGCGTCAATTTCTACGGCCTGCTGATCTGTGTCACCGGATTCCTGCTGCCGATCGCCTGGCAGCGGCTGGGCCGGCCCGGTTGAGCCGACCCATGCAACCCGGCCGCAGTTGCCCGCTGCATTACCGGTATGCGCCGGCGTCGATCGACCGGCCGCCGGAGATCCGCGCCGACACCTTGTATGTCGTCGGCGGCCTGTACGGCAACGCGCCCGCATTGCGCGCCATCAACGCGCTCGCTGCCGCCGAACCGGGGCCGGTGTCACTGGCTTTCAACGGTGACTTCAACTGGTTCAACACGGATAGCGCCGGTTTTGCCGCCATCAATCAAAGCGTGCTGGCGCATCACGCGCTGCGCGGCAATGTCGAAACCGAACTGGCGGGCGACGACGATACAGCAGGCTGCGGCTGCGCTTACCCGGACAAGGTCAGTGACGCCGAAGTCGCACACTCCAACACCATGCTCGATCAATTACGCACGACCGCCCGCGCCTTGCCACGATTGCGCGCGCAACTGGCCGCGCTGCCGATGAACCTGGTGGCTGAAGTCGGGGGCCTGCGTGTCGCCATCGTGCACGGCGACTGCGAGTCCCTTGCCGGCTGGACTTATGACGAATCCGCGCTGGGAAAAGCCGCGAACATCGCCACAGTTTCCGCACATTTCACAGCAGCGCGGGCACGCATCATCGCCAGCAGCCACACCTGCCTGCCGGTCGCGATCAGACTCGACACTGCGCAGGGCTCCTGCGCGCTGTTCAACAACGGCGCCGCCGGCATGCCCAACTTTGCCGGCACGGCGTTCGGCGTGATCACCCGCATCGCCACCACACCGGCAGCAACACCGGCCGCCCTCTACGGCACCGTGGTCGACGGCATACACATCGATGCACTGGCGGTGGCGTACGACACTCTGCAATGGCAGCAGGATTTTTCGGCAAACTGGCCCGAGGGCAGTGCCGGACATCTGTCCTATCACTGGCGCATCACTTCCGGCCCGAGTTACGGACTCAACCGGGCCATGCGCAGCGGCATCCGCATCAACACCACATTGCTGCACAAACTGCGTGCCAGCGGAGATCTGAGATGAAAAAAAGCAAACTTCTGGTGTTCGCATTGATCGCAGCAGGTATCGCCGCGTTTTTTATATTTGATCTCAAGCAGTATTTCACGCTGGATTATTTTCAGGCGCAGCGCGCAGTCATCGATGCCGAGGTGCGGGCACACCCCGTGCGCACCGCCCTGCTGTTTTTTGCCGCCTATGTCGCGGTCACCGGCCTGTCGCTGCCGGGCGCTGCGATCATGACCCTGATCGCCGGCGCGGTATTCGGCCTGCTGTGGGGCACGGTAATCGTGTCCTTCGCCTCGACGCTCGGCGCCACGCTGGCCTTCCTTGCCTCGCGCTTCCTGCTGCGCGACTGGGTGCAGGAAAAATTCGGCGACAAACTGAAACCCGTCAACGACGGCATCGCCCGCGAAGGGGCGTTTTACCTGTTCGCACTGCGGCTGGTGCCGGCTTTTCCATTTTTTGCGATCAATCTGGTGATGGGCCTGACGCCCATCCGCACCTGGACCTACTACTGGGTCAGCCAGCTCGGCATGTTCGCCGGCACCGTGGTCTTCGTTTACGCCGGCACCCAGCTCGGCGCATTCAAAATCTCCGCGGGTCTGCTGTTCGCCTTCGCGCTGCTCGGCATTTTCCCGCTACTGGCCAAAAAAGCGCTGGATGCGCTGAAGGCGCGCAAGGTTTATGCCGGCTGGACCCGGCCCGCCCGCTTCGACCGCAATCTGGTGGTCATCGGCGCCGGTTCGGCAGGGCTGGTATCGGCCTACATCGCTGCCGCCGTGAAAGCGAAAGTCACGCTGGTCGAGAAACACAAAATGGGCGGCGACTGCCTGCATACCGGTTGCGTGCCGTCGAAGGCACTGATCAAGTCGGCGAAACTGCTGACGACGATGAAACACGCCCGTGACTACGGTTTCAAAAGCGCGCAGGTCGATTTCGATTTTGCCGAGGTCATGGAACGGGTGCAGCGCGTGATCCGAGACATCGAACCGCATGACTCCGTGGAACGTTACACCGCGCTGGGCGTGGAATGTATCGCCGGCGAAGCCAAAATCACCTCGCCTTGGACCGTCGAGATCAAAACCGCGGCCGGCACCCAAACCCTCAGCACCCGCGGCATCGTCATCGCCGCCGGCGCGCGCCCTTTTGTGCCGCCGATTCCCGGCATCGAAGAAATCGGCTGCCTGACCTCAGATACCGTATGGAATCTGCGCGAACTGCCGAAACGCCTCGTGGTGCTCGGCGGCGGCCCCATCGGCTCGGAACTGACCCAGTGTTTCGCCCGCCTCGGATCCCAGGTCACCCAGGTCGAAATGCTGCCGCGGCTGCTGATCCGCGAGGATCCGGAGTTTTCACAGATGGTGCTCGAACGTTTCCGCGCCGAAGGCGTGAAGGTGCTGCTGAACCACAAGGCGCAGCGTTTCGCGATCGAGAACGGCGAAAAAGTGCTGTACTGCGACCACGCCGGCAGCAGCGTACGTATCGCCTTTGACGCCCTCCTTTGCGCCGTCGGACGTGTCGCCAACACCGCGGGTTACGGGCTGGAAGAACTGGGCATACCCGTCAGCAAATCCCGCACCGTCGAAGTCAATGAATTCCTGCAGACCAAATACCCGAACATCACCGCCTGCGGCGACGTCGCCGGACCGTACCAGTTCACCCACACGGCGGCACACACAGCCTGGTATGCGGCGGTCAATGGCCTGTTTGGTGGCTACAAAAAATTCCGCGCCGATTTTTCAGTGATTCCCTGGGCCACCTTCACCGACCCGGAAGTGGCGCGCGTCGGCCTCAATGAAACCGAGGCGAAAGAAAAAAACATTCCTTACGAAGTCACCACCTACGGCATCGACGACCTTGACCGCGCCATCGCCGACGGCAGCGCCCACGGCCTGGTCAAGGTGCTGACCGTGCCCGGCAAGGACAAAATCCTCGGCGCCACCATCGCCGGCGAACACGCCGGCGACCTGATCACCGAATTCGTCACCGCGATGAAACACGGCATCGGCCTGAACAAAATCCTCGGCACCATACACATCTACCCGACACTGGCGGAAGCCAACAAGTACGTGGCGGGGAACTGGAAACGTGCGCACGCGCCTAAGAAACTGTTGGAGTGGGTGGAAAAGTTTCATGCATGGCGGCGGGGCTAAGCACCTATGAAAGTACAAACCGACAGATATAACTGGAACGTCCCCGTTCCGCTCGACTCCGACTATGCACTAGGTTTATTTGTAGCCGCATGTACACTTTTTCTTGCAGCAGGCTATTTCTCAGGTGTGCGACGCGAAGCGTTATCTCCAAATCCGATTAGCCTGTTCTCCGCTGTAGTAGCGGCTGCCGCTCGCCGCGGTAGCAGTACATTTTGGATCGTTTGGAGCCTGATTGGAGTAGCCGCCGTTTTTACATTTACCTCCATCATCATTTTCATTGGATTAACGCTATTTTCAGATTAATGCTTTTACGGAAGCTCCTGACATCGCATATATCGCATAGCCTCCACCGGTCTTGAATTCCCCCATGTGAGCCGCCGAGCAGCGCAGCCAGGCCGGGGGCAGTCGGCGAGGACTGTCTGAGTCCTTGCCGAAGGCAAGGGCGAGTTCCGCAGCCGCCCGGCCTGGCGAGCAGCGCAGGGGAGTCCGAAGGACCGGCGAGCCTGGGTCGCCTTCTCTTTGGTTACTTTCTCTTGGCGAAGCAAGAGAAAGTGACTAGCCGCTGGGCTACCCCCGGCGAAGTTGATTTAGCTTCAGCATAATAAATACGTAACCAATTGATTTTATTTATAAATATGAAAACTCTTCTACTGGCCTTACTGCTGACGGCATTTCCGCTGATCAGCAACGCCCAATCCTTCGACCACGACCACAAAACCTGGTCCACCCTGCTGAAAAAACACGTGGTGCTGATCGACGGTGGCAAAGCCTCGCAAATGCGCTACGCCGGCCTCGCGCAGGATCGCGCAGCATTAAAAAATTATCTCGACACGCTGTCGAAAGTCAGCGCACAGGAATTCTCCGGCTGGACCAAAGCGCAGCAGATGGCCTTCCTGATCAACGCCTACAACGCCTGGACCGCCGAAAAAATCCTCACCCGCTACCCGAACATCAAGGCGGTCTGGGATTTCGGCAAAATCTTCGGCAATCCGTTCAAGGATAAATTCTTCATGCTGTTCGGCCGCGAGTTCACGCTGGACATGATCGAGCATGAAACGCTGCGCAAACCCGGCGTCTACAACGAGCCGCGGGTGCATTTCGCGGCTAACTGCGCTTCCGTCGGCTGCCCGATGCTGCGCGAGGAAGCTTATGTTGCCGAACGCCTCGATGCGCAGCTCGAGGAACAGACGCGGCGCTTCCTCGCGGACCGCAGCCGCAACCGTTACAACGCGACGGACAACACGCTGGAGGTCTCCGAAATTTTCAAATGGTTCAGCGAGGACTGGACCAGCGGTTATCGCGGATTCGACAACAAAGGCCCGGCAATGCAGTCACGGGAACAGTTTTTCGCGAAATACGCCGCTTTGCTTGCCGATCAGCCGGCGCAGCAGAAATTGATCGCTGAACGCAAGGCCACGATCCGCCACCTCGATTATGATTGGGCGCTGAACGACGTCCGCAAATAAAAGAGCCGCCTGATCCACCCGTGTCCCTCTCCATCATCATTCCCGCGCTCAACGAAGCCGCCCACATCACCTCAACGCTCGGCAGCCTGCAGCCACTGCGCCGGCGCGGGGTGGAAATCGTCGTCGTCGATGGCGGCAGCAGTGACGACACCGTCGCGCTCGCCGGTGCACAAGCCGACCGGGTACTCACTGCCGAACGTGGCCGCGCACGGCAGATGAACGCCGGCGCCGCGGCGGCCAGCGGAGAAATCCTCTGTTTCCTGCACGCCGACACCCGCCTGCCGGAAAACGCCGACGGCCTGATGATCGACGGCCTTGCGCGCAGCCGCCGCAGCTGGGGGCGTTTTGATGTGCGCATCAGCGGCACACACCCGCTGCTCAAGGTCGTTGCCTGGATGATGAACCGGCGCTCGCGGCTGACCGGCATCGCCACCGGCGACCAGGCGATATTCGTCACGCGCTCCCTGTTCGAAGCCGCCGGACGATTCCCGGAAATCGCGCTGATGGAAGACATCGCGTTTTCAAAACAGCTGAAAATCTACGGCGCACCGCTGTGCATCGCCCATCCGCTGACAACCTCGGGACGGCGCTGGGAGCAACATGGCGTGTGGCGCACGATTGCGCTGATGTGGCGATTGCGCCTCGCCTACTGGCTGGGTGCCGACCCGGACAAACTTGCGCTGCGGTATGCCCGGAAAAACTGAAACCGCCATTCTGGTATTCGCCAGGGCGCCGGTCGCCGGTGCGGCGAAAACGCGGCTGATTCCCCTGCTGGGCGCCGCGGGCGCCGCCACGTTGCACGGCCGGCTGATCACCCGCGCGCTGGCCACGGCACGCGTTGCGGCGCCGGACAGCCTCGCGTTGTGGTGTGCACCTGATGCCGGCGATGCATTCCTGCAATCCGCCGCACAACAATCCGGCGCCACCCTGCAGATCCAGCACGGCGCAGATTTGGGTGCACGCATGGCCCATGCCTTTGCCGCGACACTGCAACACGCCACCCACGCCATCTGCATCGGCGCCGACTGTCCGGCTCTGACCGCGCGCCACCTGCAACAGGCGGCCGCCGCGCTGCGCAGCGGTGATGACGCAGTGTTCGTGCCGGCCGAAGATGGCGGTTATGCGCTGATCGGTTTGTCACGCGCGGCTCCGGAATTGTTTGCCGGCATCGCCTGGGGGGAAGCTGCGGTCATGGCACAGACCCGCGAGCGCCTGCGCGGGCAGGGCTTGCGCTGGAGTGAGCTGGAAACGCTGTGGGACGTCGACCGGCCGGAGGATTGCCAGCGCCTGCAACAATCGGGATTGCTTGACGTTGCACCGTCACCGCTTTGAGCTCTTGCTGCCGATCATCATGCCGGCTTGCGCCAATGCTTGCGCAAGCGCTTATTTCGGATATATTTATTTTTATAAACAAAGACTTATAAATTCCCTGCCGGCTGACACGGCCGCGCCCTGGCGAAATTTTGATTGCCTTTTGGGGGGGGCTGGGAAAGAATAGCCCCCTCTTTTTGCCGCCACACCCGGGACGCTGACCCAGCCCCAAAATCCTTAAGAATCATATTCTTGAAACACCGCCACCGGCCGCCCAAACTGTAATCACCCCTGCTGCATGTCCGACCTCTCCAGCGTCACCGCCTTTCGCAAGACCGCACCGCAACTCCCTGTGCAGTGGTACTTCGATGCCCGGATTTACGAGGCCGAGCAGCGCCTGCTGTTCGCCAACGGCCCGGGTTATGTCGGCCACGAACTGATGGCGCCGAATGTCGGCGATTACCAGGCACTGAGCTGGCAGGGCAACGCACAAGCGCTGGTGCATAACAGCAATGGCGTCGAGCTGCTGTCGAACATCTGCCGCCATCGCCAGGCGGTGATCCTCAAGGATCGCGGCAATACCAAAAACATCATCTGCCCGCTGCATCGCTGGACCTACGGTCTCGACGGCAAACTGCTGGGCGCACCGCATTTCGCCGAGAACCCCTGCCTGGATCTGGCACGCACGCCGCTGACACGCTGGAACGGACTGCTGTTCTCGGGCAAACGCGATGTGGCGCGCGACCTGGCAAAAATGGGCGTGATGCAGGATCTCGATTTCTCCGGCTACAGGCTCGACCGCGTTGAAGTCGAGGAATACGCCTGCAACTGGAAAACCTTCATCGAGGTCTATCTCGAGGATTACCACGTCGAGCCCTTCCATCCGGGACTCGGCCAGTTCGTCAACGTCTCCGACCTGCAGTGGGAATTCGGTGACTGGTACAGCGTGCAGACCTGCGGCATCAAGAACCAGCTCGCGCGTCCCGGCAGCGCGGTCTACCAGCGCTGGCATGAACAGCTGCTGCGCCATGGTGAAAACAAACAGCCCGCGCACGGTGCGATCTGGCTGACCTATTTCCCCAACATCATGGTCGAGTGGTATCCGCATGTGCTGGTGATCAGTGCGATCATTCCGCGCGGCCCCGAAGCCTGCAGCAACATCGTCGAGTTTTATTATCCGGAAGACATCGCCCTGTTCGAACGCGAATTCGTCGAAGCCGAACAGGCCGCGTACCGCGAAACAGCGGTTGAAGACGCCGAGATCATTGCGCGCATGACCGAAGGCCGCCGCGCCCTGTGGCAGCAGGGCCGCAGCGAAACCGGTCCGTACCAGTCACCATTGGAAGACGGCATGGTGCATTTCCATGAATTCCTGCGCCGGGAAGTGGCGCCACATATTTAATTTATTAAATAAAATCAAATACTTATAATTAACTTACGGCGGCCGATGGTCGCCGTAGCTTTTTCGGCGTTCGATCAAATGCTGCCTTAATTTTTTTCTGTGCTTGATTTTCAATCGGCGTTTGTTACCTTTGCCCCCTCACCCAACAGCCGGACTGTCGCCATGGCCCACACCACGCTCGTCAGCGCTGAACAAACCGCGGCTCACCTCGACGATCCGCAGTGGGTCATCTGCGACTGCAGGCATGATCTCGCCAACCACAGCGCCGGTTACAAGGCCTACCGCGCCGGACACATACCCGGCGCGCGTTTCCTGCATCTCGACGTCGATCTGTCGGGTCCGAAGACCGGACTCACCGGTCGCCATCCGCTGCCGCATCCCGCCACGTTCTGCCTGCGCCTGGGCGCACTGGGCATCGGCAACAACACGCAGGTCGTGGCCTACGATGAAACCGGCGGCGTCTACGCGTCGCGCTTGTGGTGGATGCTGCGCTGGGTGGGACACAGCAAAGTGGCGGTACTCGACGGCGGCTGGCAGGCCTGGATCAAAGCCGGATTGCCGGTGACGGTGGCGCAACCAGCCGTGGAACCAACAAGCTTCAATGGCAAAGCGCAGACCCAGATCGCCGTCGACAGTGCGCAATTACTCGCCAATCTGCAGGATCGCAAGGCGCTGGTGGTCGATGCGCGCAGCAGCGACCGTTACCGCGGTGAAAATGAAACCCTGGATCCGGTGGCCGGACATATCCCTGGTGCCGCCAACCGTTTTTTCAAACTCAACCTCGACACCGATGGCCGCTTCAAACCGCCGGCTGCGCTGAAACAGGAATTCGGCACCATGCTCGATGGTCACACGCCGGACGCCATCGTCCACCAGTGCGGCTCCGGCGTCACTGCCTGCCACAACCTGCTGGCAATGGAAGTGGCCGGTCTGGCGGGTTCCCGCCTCTATCCGGGTTCATGGAGCGAATGGGTCAGCGACCGCCGGCGGCCCGTCGCGCGCGGCGACGCCTGACCGCGCGCCGGAGCACAGCGCTTGAAGCTGCTGCTCGCGGATTTCATCCTCATTGTTCATTTCGCGTTTGTGCTGTTTGTCGTACTCAGCCTGCCGCTGATCTGGATCGGCGCCGTGGCCGGCTGGCGCTGGATCCGCAGTTTCCGTTACCGCATCACCCATCTCGCTGCCATCCTGATCGTCAGCGCTGAAGCTGCTGCCGGCATCTGGTGTCCGCTGACGCTGTGGGAAGACGCGCTGCGCGGCACGACCCCGGATAAAAGTTTTATCGCGCGCTGGATCCATGCCCTGCTGTTTTACGATCTGCCGGCGTGGATGTTTACCACGGCTTATTTTTCTTTTGCCGCCCTGGTCGCGCTGACCTGGTGGCGCATTCCTCCGCAGCGGACTTGAAGGAAGAAACCAAGGCCGGCCAATAAAAAAGGGACGCATGGCGTCCCTTTTCTGCCACATCAAAGCAAACCACTCAGGTCAGCGCTTCCGCCCAGATGTTGCGCGCCCAGCCCCAGGCGTAAGCCGCCTCAGCGCTGCTCGCCGCCGCGGAAATTCCGCCGCCGCCTTTGACCGGCAGGATGCTTTTCTGGGTCGCGTCGTAACGATGCACCGACGCGACATGCATCGCGCTGTCACCGCTGACGAAACTGTAGCAGGTGTTCATCATCATGGGGTCGGCGTTCACCGGCTGGCCCTTCAGCAGCGCAACGACCGCGGCCGCGCAGACCTTGGCATGCTGGTTGGCCATGCTGCCGGATTTCGGCATCGCAGCCGCCGACAGCGTCGCGTCACCGAGCACATGCACACCCTTGACCACGGTGGATTCGCAACTGGTCCAGTCGACACCGCACCAGCGGCTGTTCGCCGTGACCAGACCGCTTTTCACGGCGATGTCGGCCGCACGCTGCGCCGGCACCACGTTGAGTACATTGCCCTTGACGTTGTCGAACTGCAGTTTGACGGTCATGCCCTTGATGTCGACGTCGGCAATCTCGCTGTTCGGGCGATAGTCGATCATGCCCTTGTACAGGCCGTTCCATGCTGCGAGGAACAATCCCTTTTTCGATGTGATGTCGGGATTGGAATCGAGCACGATGATTTTCGATTTCGGTTTCGCTTTTTTCAGATAGCTGGCGACCTGGCACACGCGTTCGTACGGTCCTGGCGGGCAGCGGTAGGGCGCCATCGGGATCTGCAGCACGTAGACACCGCCGTCGGGCATTGCGGTGAGCTGGTTGCGCAGGGCCACAGTCTGCGCGCCGGCTTTCCAGGCATGCAATATCCGGTTCTGGGCGTCCGTGCTTTTCAGCGCCGGAATCTGGTCAAACATGAATTCCATGCCGGGCGACACGATGGCGCGATCATAAGACAGGCTTTCACCACCAGCCAGGCGCACCTGGCGTTTTTCGGCATCAATGGCCACTGCAGAGTCGCGGATGACGCGAATGCCGCGGCTGCGCAGTCCTTCGTAACTGAAGGTGATGTCGGCCATCTGCGCGTTGCCGCCGAGCACCAGGTTGCTGATCGGGCAGGAAATGAAATGCTGGTTGGGTTCGACCAGCGTCACGTCGATGTCGGGGGCCCACAATTTGATGAATTTCGCTGCGGTCGCGCCGCCGTAACCGCCGCCGACAACCACCACGCGTCCCGCGCTGCCGCCCATGCTGGCGCATCCGGCCACTGCGGTGGCACCCGCGCCTGCGGCGCTCCATTTGATGAATTCACGTCTGGATAGAATCATGGCCCCCCCTACTTCACAACCGGCGCTGATGCCGCCTGGCCGGGAATGACTGCGGCGAAATAACCCGCGATCAGATTGAGTTGCTCATTGGTATAACCCTTGGCGTGCTGATGCATGATCGTCGCCGGGCGTTTGCCATCGCGGAATTCCTGCAGCTGCTTCAGCAGGTAATCCCTGTTCTGTCCGGCGAGGCTGGGCGGCACGCCACCGACGCTGCGGCCGTCGGTGCCGTGGCAGGTGAAACAGGTGGCCGCCAGGCTGCGGGCATACTGGGCATCGGCTGCCGCCGCAGGCTGCGCCAATCCGCCGGCGGCGAATGCGGCCAGCAAGGTCATTACTTTACGCATGTGCTCCTCCAATCAACGAGTGGAACCGACAAACCCTGATACATCAGGCTTTTCTAATGGATTCCAGTGTCCGCGCAAAGGGCGATACTGTCAAGAAAACCACCGGCGGGGAAGCGGTCTGGGATACTGCCGGAGCAGCGACGCGTCAGACGACGACGCCGACCGGTTCCTCGGCAAAATCGAGCCGCACCTTGCCGTCGTCGCCGACATCGACCGTCACCTTGCCGCCGCTGGCGAGGCGCCCGAACAGCAGTTCGTCGGCCAGCGCACTGCGGATAGTGTCCTGGATCAGGCGCGCCATGGGCCGTGCCCCCATCTGCGGATCGAAACCCTTGTCGGCCAGATATTCACGCAGCGCCGGCGTGAAACCGATATCGACCTTCTTCTCGTGCAACTGCTCTTCGAGCTGCATCAGGAATTTGTCGACCACACGCAGGATGATCGCACGATCGAGCGCCTGGAAGGAGATGATGCCGTCCAGCCGGTTGCGGAATTCCGGCGTGAACATGCGCTTGATCTCGCCCATCTCGTCGCCGGACTGTTTCGCCGCGGTAAAGCCCATGGACGTTTTCGACAGCTCGGCGGCACCGGCATTGGTGGTCATCACGATCACCACGTTGCGGAAATCCGCCTTGCGGCCGTTGTTGTCAGTGAGCGTGCCGTGGTCCATTACCTGCAGAAGGATGTTGAAAATATCCGGGTGCGCTTTCTCGATCTCGTCGAGCAGCAGCACCGAATACGGATTTTTGGTGATCGCTTCGGTCAGCAGACCGCCCTGGTCAAACCCGATATAGCCGGGCGGCGCGCCGATCAGCCGCGACACGGCGTGACGCTCCATGTATTCAGACATGTCGAAGCGCAACAGCTCCACGCCC
>CAMBCD010000031.1 GCA_945863085.1 Bordetella parapertussis | reverse complement strand
CTTGAGGTAACTCAGTGAAGAATAACCGGTGCCGAAATCGTCGATGGCCAGCTGCACGCCCACCACGCGCAGTTCGCGCAGGATGGCGGCGGCGCGTTCGGGATTGTCCATCACCATGCTTTCGGTGATTTCCAGCTCCAGGCTTTCCGCCGCGAGACCGGTGTCATTGAGGATCTGCTGAACATCGGCGACCAGTTCGCTTTGCGTGAACTGGCGCGGCGACAGGTTCACGGCGATGCGGAAGCCACTGTGGCCGGCATCCTGCCGGCGCCGCGCTTCGGCGCAGGCCTGCTGCAACACGATGCGGCCGATGGGCACGATCAGTCCTGTTTCCTCCGCCAGCGGGATGAATTTGTCAGGCGCCATCATGCCGGCCCCCGGGCGGTTCCAGCGCAGCAGCGCCTCCGCGCCGATGACGCGGCCGGTGGCGATTTCCACCTGCGGCTGGTACTGGATGAGGAATTCGTCGCGTTCCACCGCCTGGCGCAGCGCGCGTTCCAGCGCGACATGTTCGGTGGAACGTGCATTCATCTGCGATGAGTGGAACTGGAAATTGTTTTTACCCTGATCCTTGGCGCGGTACATCGCCAGCTCCGCGTTCCGGAGCAGTGCGGTGGCGTCGGCGCTGTCACTGGGGTAGGTGCTGATGCCGATGCTGGCCGACAGGTGGTAGTCCTCGCCGTTGAGATGGTAGGGCTGGGCCACCGCATCGAGCACGCGGGTCGCAGCCGCCCGTGCCGCCTCCGGGTCGTCGATATCGCGCATCAGTGCGGCGAATTCGTCGCCGCCAAAACGTGAAATGAGGTCGGATTCGCGCAGGCATTGCCGCAGCCGGGCGGTCACCTGTCGCAGCACTTCGTCGCCGCTGTCGTGGCCGGCGGTGTCGTTGACCAGTTTGAAACGGTCGAGGTCGATGAAGAGCACCGCGATCGATTTTTTTTCACGGTTGGCGTCGCGCAATGCCTGTTCCAGCAACTGGCGGAACAGCAGGCGGTTGGGCAGGCCGGAGAGTTCGTCGAAATGGGTCAGGTGCCACATCCGCTCTTCGGAGCGCGCCCGTTCGCTGATGTCGCGGATGACCACGGTGAACTTGGAGGCATCGTTGACCGTCATCCGGCTGGCCCTGATTTCCACCGGGATGGAGCGGCCGTCGCGGGTCCGGGCGTGGGTCTGCAGGTCCGCCGGCTCGGTTGCGCTGATGTCCCGCGGCGCAAACAAGGCTTCCCCAAAGCTGGTGTCGGCCTCGTCGGTATGGAGCAATTCCTGGAAGCGCATGCCATGCAGTTCCGCCGGCGCATAACCGCTCATGCGGGCAAGGGCGGGATTGGCGAATTCAACCCGGCCTTCAAGGCTGACCATGGCAATGCCGTCGGCGGCCGTGTTGATGATCGAGTTGAGCAGGGCTTCATTGGTCTGCAGGTTGTGGGCTGCAACGCGGGCGGAGCGCCGGGTATCGGCGTCACCGAGTTCCCGGATGATCGCTGCGCCCAGTCGTCCCAGGCTCTGCTTCATCACGTAGTCCTGGGCGCCGCGGCGCATTGCCGCGACGGCGGTTTCTTCACCGATGGCGCCGGAGACGATGATGAACGGAACGTCGGGATCGTGCGCCTTGACCATGGCCAGCGCCGACAGGCCGTCGAACTGCGGCAGATTGTGGTCGCAGAGCACGACATCCCAGGGTTGCTGCTGGAGCGCGCGCGCGAGGTCGGCGCGACTCCACACCCGCTGGTGGCTGATGTCCAGACCGCTGCCTTTAAGTGATGCGAGGATCAGCGCGGCATCGGCTTCGTCGTCTTCAACCAGCAATACGCGGGTGACGGCGTTCATCGGGTGCGGCCCGATGAAGCGGTGAGGCTGGAGATGCGCGCGCAATGAGAAGTCATTCGCGTCGGAGTATAACCTACTGTATTTGTGATGCTATTTGCCGTCGGGCCGGTTGCCGACGGAAATGTTTTAACCCTTGATGCGGCTGATGCGGACAACCTCGGGAATTTTGCGCAGATCGCGGACGATGCGCGCAAGATGCATGCGGTTCATGACTTGCACGGTGAAACGCATGCCGGTGTAGGTGCCGCCGTCCTCGGGATCGACGGCGACGTTCTGGATGTTGGATTCGGCGGCGGCGATTTCGGCGGCCACTTTGGCCAGTACGCCGCGCTGGTTGGCCACCACCAGCCGGATGCCGACGTCAAACAGCTTCGACGGATTGGCATCCCATTGCACATCGAGCACGCGTTCGGGATCGCGATGGCTTTTGGCGATGACCGGGCAGTCGTGGGTATGTATCACCATGCCCTGGCCCTTGCTGATGATGCCGATGATCGGGTCACCGGGGATCGGCCCGCAGCAGCGTGCGAACTGGACCGCGATGCCTTCCGAACCGCGCACCACGACGGCACCCACAGGCCGCGCTTCCGCCGGCAGCGGCTCGCCCATCGCCAGCAGCTGATGGGCGACCACCACGGCAAGGCGTTTGCCGAGGCCGATGTCGGACAGGATGTCGTCGCGCGAGCGGCCGCTGGAATCGCGCACCAGCTTGTCCCACTGAACGGTACTGACGTCGGGCAGGTTGGCCTTGAAGTTGGCCAGCGCCTGCTGCAGCAGGCGGCTGCCGAGCTGCACCGACTCCGAAAAATGCATGGTTTTCAGGAAATGCCGGATATGGGCGCGCGCTTTTGCGGTGGCAACAAAATTCAGCCACAGCGGATTGGGTTTGGCATGTGAGGCGGTGATGATCTCGACGCGGTCGCCGTTGCGGAGTTCAGTTCGGAGCGGCATCAGTTCCTGGTTGATCTTGACGGCGACGCAGCGGTTGCCGATGTCGGTGTGCACGGCGTAGGCAAAATCGACGGCGCTGGCGCCGCGCGGCAGCGACATGATCTTGCCTTTGGGGGTGAACACGTAGACCTCGTCCGGGAACAGGTCGACCTTGAGGTGTTCGAGGAATTCAACGGAGTCACCCGACTCGGACTGCATTTCGAGCAGACTTTGCAGCCACTGGTGGGTTTTCTGCTGCAGTTCCGACAGCGAGGTGTCGGAGCTCTTGTAGAGCCAGTGCGAAGCGACGCCGGCCTCGGCGATGCGGTGCATGTCCGCGGTGCGGATCTGGATTTCAATCGGGCTGCCGAAGGGGCCGAACAGCGTGGTGTGCAGTGACTGGTAGCCGTTGGCCTTGGGGATCGCGATGTAGTCCTTGAATTTGCCCGGGATCGGTTTGTAGAGACCGTGCAGCACGCCGAGTGCGACATAACAGGAGGGCATGTCCTTGACGATGATGCGGAAGCCGAACACGTCGTGCACCTGCGCGAACGACAGGTGTTTTTCGCGCATTTTCCGGTACACCGAATGCAGGTGTTTTTCGCGCCCCTGCACCTGCGCTTCGAGTTTGAATTCGGCCAGCCGGCGCTCGATGCCTTCCAGCACCTTGCTGACCCCTTCGCGGCGGTTGCCGCGGGCGGTGCGCACCGCTTTGGCCAGCACGCGGAAACGGTCCGGGAACAGGTGCTGGAAGGACAGGTCTTCCATCTCCTGGTAGATGCTGTTCAGTCCCAGCCGGTTGGCGATGGGTGCGTAGATTTCCAGGGTTTCGCGGGCGACGCGCTGGCGCTTCTGCGGATGCACGGCATCGAGCGTGCGCATGTTGTGCAGGCGGTCGGCGAGTTTGATCAGCATCACGCGCACGTCGCGCGCCATCGCCAGCAGCATTTTGCGGAAATTTTCCGCCTGCGCCTTTTCCTGGCTGTCGAACTCGATGCGGTCGAGCTTGGACACGCCATCCACCAGTTCGGCGACGGGGCGGCCGAACAGTTCGGCAATCTGGCCTTTGGTGACGTCGGTGTCTTCGACGACGTCGTGCAGCAGTGCTGCGGTCAGTGCCTGCCCGTCAAGATGCCATTGCGCAAGGATGCTGGCGACCGCCAGCGGGTGTGCGATATAGGGTTCGCCGGATTTGCGGAACTGCCCCTGGTGCGCCGACTCGCTGAAATGGTAGGCAGCCTGGAGCTGCGATACATCTTCCGGCTTCAGGTATCCCGACCACTCCTTGAATAACGCGGAAGCGGTGGGTGGTGCGGCAACGATGGGGCGGGCTGAAGCAGTCATGCGTCCGTCTGCCGTTCGCAGTCAGGCGCCTGCCCCAGTCGCGGGCGCAGGCCTGTTACGTCGGGCTTTTGTTGAGAATGTCCGCGCCGTATTTTCCTGCAGCGAGTTCGCGCAGGGCAATGACGGTCGGCTTGTCGCGGGTTGCATCGATCATCGGCTGGGCACCGTTCGCCAGTTGCCGGGCACGGTAAGTGGCTGCCAGCGACATGTCGAAGCGGTTGGGGATGATTTTCATGCAGTCGTCTACGGTGATGCGGGCCATGGAGTTTCCTGCTTTAAGGTAATTAACTTAACTTATTTAAGTCGGTTGATCAGTGCGGTATGCCGGTTCAGCTGGCGCGGGGTGCGCAGACGTTCGGCGCGGACTACATCCTGAAGTTCGGATGCCGCCGTCCGGAAATCGTTGTTGATAATAACATAGTCGAAGTCCGTAACGTGGGCGATTTCCTCGCGGGCGTTGGCCAGCCGCCGGGCGATGACGTCGGCCGGATCCTGGCCGCGGGCATTCAGCCGCTTCAGCAGCGCTTCAAATGAGGGCGGCAGGATGAAAATGCTGATCGCCGCCGGCATCAGCTTGCGCACCTGGGCGGCGCCCTGCCAGTCGATTTCGAGCACGATGTCGATATCAGCGGCCATTTGCTCCTGAACCCACTTTCGCGATGTGCCGTAGCGGTTGTCGTGCACCAGTGCTGATTCGAGGAAATCGCCGGCCTGCGCCATGCGCTCAAAATCAGCCGTGGTGACAAAATGATAGTGACTGCCGTTGACCTCGCCGGGCCGCGGTTGTCGTGTGGTGAAAGAGACCGATTTGCGGATCTGGGGGTCGGCTTCGAGCAGCGCCGACACCAGGCTGGTTTTGCCGGCACCGGAGGGCGCGCTGACGATATAGAGATTGCCGCTCATTGGTTACTCGATGTTCTGAATCTGTTCGCGCATCTGCTCGATCAACAGCTTCAAGTCCATCGCCACGCGGGTCACTTCGATGTCGGCGGACTTTGAACCCAGCGTATTGGCTTCGCGGTTGAGTTCCTGCATCAGGAAATCGAGGCGTTTGCCCGAAGCGCCGCCCTTGCCGAGGATGCGCTGCAGTTCGTCGAGGTGGGTCGCCAGGCGTGACAGTTCCTCGTCGACATCGATCTTGTTGATGAACAGCGCGATTTCCTGGCGCACCCGTTCGTCGTCCGCGGAAACCAGCGCTTCCTTCAGTCGGAGATTCAGTTTTTCCTGGAACGCGGCGATGATCGCCGGGATGCGCGGTTGCACGACCGCGATGCGCGTGCGCATTTCCGCGGCGCGCTCGAGGATGATTGCCGCCAGCTTGGCGCCTTCGCGTGCGCGCGCCGCGGTGAACTCGCGCAGCGCCTCGCGCAGCAGTTCGCCTGCGGTCGCACGCAATTCATCGGCGGGCAGGTCGTCGGCGCCGAGCATGCCGGGCCAGCGCAGGATGTCAGCCACGCCCAGCGGGCATGCTTCGGGGAGCGCTGCACGGGCGCGCGCGTTGAGTTCGAGCACCTGCGCGAGCAGCCTGGTGTCGAGTTCCGTGCCGCCCTCCGAGCTGCTGCGCAGGGCGTAGGAGACCCGGCATTCGATTTTGCCGCGGGTCATTGCGCCCGAGATGGTTTCACGCAAGGCCTGCTCGGCCTGCCGCAGTTCGTCCGGCACACGGAACGAAACATCAAGATAGCGGTGGTTGACCGAGCGCAGCTCGACGCTGACGGCCCCCCAGGGGAGCTCGCGCGAGGCAGTGGCGTAACCGGTCATGCTGTGGATCATGGCGGGAGCTTTATAATGGGAACCCTTGAAACATAGCATATCGAAGGAGCACCGTGCGACCCAGTCAGCGCAAACCGGATGAGCTGCGTGCCATCCGCATCACCCGCAATTACACCTGCCACGCCGAAGGCTCGGTGCTGATCGAATTCGGCGCCACCAAGGTGCTGTGCACGGCGAGTGTGCTTGAGAAACAGCCGCCGCATCTGCGCGGAACCGACCGCGGCTGGGTCACTGCCGAATACGGCATGTTGCCGCGCTCGACCAATACCCGCACCGACCGTGAGGCGGCACGCGGCAAACAATCGGGCCGCACCCAGGAAATCCAGCGCCTGATCGGGCGTTCGCTGCGCGCGGTGGTGAGCCTGGAGCAGCTCGGTCCGCGCACCATCCACCTCGACTGCGACGTGCTGCAGGCCGACGGCGGCACGCGCACCGCAAGCATCACCGGCGCCTACGTCGCACTCGCTGACGCGGTGAATTTCCTGATCCGTGAAAAACGCCTGGCAGCATCACCGATCCGTGAAGCGGTGGCCGCGGTGTCGGTCGGGGTCTACCAGGGGGTGCCGGTGCTCGACCTCGACTATGCTGAAGACTCCACCTGCGACACCGACATGAATGTGGTGATGACCGAAGGTGGCGGCATGATCGAAATCCAGGGCACGGCAGAAGGCGCTCCGTTCAGCCGTTCCGAAATGCAGGCCATGCTGGATCTCGCGCAGCGCGGCATCGGGCAGCTGGTGGCGGCGCAGCGCGCAGCGCTGGGGTAAAGCTGAAACCCCAATTCAAATTCAGCCACAGAGGCCGCAGAGAAAACCCGAATTGTTTGGGTTTTTGAGTAAGGCGTCATTTTGTGCCCCATGTTTTTGATTTCCTCTGTGTTCTCTGTGGCAAAGGTTTTTGACTTTCAAGATGAAAAAACTCGTCATCGCCTCCAACAACCCCGGCAAGCTGCGCGAGATCGGCGCCATCCTTGCGCCACTGGCGATCGAGGTCGTTCCGCAGGGCGCACTGGGCGTCACTGAAGCTGAGGAACCGCACGGTACTTTCATTGAAAACGCGCTGGCCAAGGCGCGCCATGCCAGCCGCACGACGGGACTGCCTGCCCTGGCCGATGATTCCGGTGTCTGCGTGCATGCGCTGGACGGCGCACCCGGCGTGTATTCGGCACGGTATGCGGAAAGCCCGGAAGGCACGCAACGTGAAGAACAGGACCGGCGCAACAATGAAAAACTGCTGAAGGCACTGGCGAATGCCAGCGATCGCAGTGCGCATTATTACTGCGTGATCGTGCTGCTGCGCCACGCCGATGATCCGCAGCCGCTGATTGCCGAAGCGGAGTGGCACGGCGAAATCCTCGTGGCGCCACGCGGGCAGGGCGGTTTTGGTTACGATCCGCTGTTTCTGATCCCGGAATTCGGCCGGACCGGCGGCGAATTGCTGCCTGAAGAAAAAAACCGCGTCAGCCACCGCGGCCGGGCGCTGGCGATACTGGTCGAGCGCCTGCGCACGCTGTCAGCGGCGTAATGTACGCCATGACCACCACCGCATCACCCATTACCCATCACTCATCACCACAGTTCAGCGCCCTGCCGCCGCTGTCGCTGTACATCCATATTCCCTGGTGCGTACGCAAATGCCCGTACTGCGATTTCAATTCGCATGAGGCGCGTGGCGACCTCCCCGAGGATGAGTACGTCGCTGCGCTGTTGCTGGATCTTGAAGCGGCGCTGCCGCGGGTCTGGGGCCGGCAGGTACTGACCGTGTTCATCGGTGGCGGCACGCCAAGCCTGATTTCGGTGCGTGCACTGGATGCCTTGCTCGCGGGAGTGCGTGCGCGGCTGCCGCTGGTCGCCGATGCCGAAATCACCATGGAAGCCAATCCCGGCACTGTGGAAGCGGAAAAATTCACCGGTTTTCGCGCTGCCGGCATCAACCGCCTGTCGCTGGGCATCCAGAGTTTCAATGACCGGCATCTCAAGGCCCTGGGCCGCATCCATGACGCGGCGCAAGCGCGTCGCGCGACGGAACTGGCGCTGCGTACATTCGACAACGTCAACCTGGATTTGATGTACGCGCTGCCCGGGCAGACGCCCGATGAAGCGGCCGCCGACATTGCGGCAGCCGTCGCGTATGCGCCACAACATCTCAGCGCGTACCACCTGACGCTGGAGCCGAATACTTATTTTCATCGTTACCCGCCGGCGCTGCCCGATGATGACAGTGCTGCGGAAATGCAGGATGCGCTGGAGGCGCAACTGGCCGGAGCCGGGTATGAGCACTATGAAACCTCGGCGTTTGCCCAGCCCGGCCGGCGCAGCAAACACAATCTCAATTACTGGATGTTTGGCGACTACCTTGGCATCGGCGCCGGGGCGCACAGTAAAATATCGTTTAAAAACAAAATATTACGTGAGTCCCGTACACGCCAGCCAAAAGCTTATCTGGCGCAGGCCGCGGCGGGCGCGGTGGTCCCCGAGCCGCGCGACGTCACGCTGGCCGAACTCCCGGGCGAATTCATGATGAACGCCTTGCGTCTCAATCAGGGCTTCGATCTGTCGCTGTTCGCCGCGCGCACCGGGTTGGAATTGACGCAGATCCTGGCGACGCTGGACCAGGCCGAAGCGCGCGGACTGCTCACCCGTGACCACCAGCACGCGGTGCCGACGCCGCTGGGCCGGCGTTTCCTCAACGACCTGATGCAGTTGTTTCTGGCCTGACCATATTGGCCTGCTCATTGGGTCCGGGCATGCGGTGCCGTGCCCATTGCGTTTCGGCATTGCCGGACTAGAATAGGATCAATCGTTGCGTCGAATGGACGAACATAAAGTACAAAAAAGCGCGCACAAAAAGCAGACACAAAAAGCGCGCACAAAATCGGTTTTATAGCCAGCCCACTGTCATCGGAGGAGTTTTAATGAACAGCATCAAATACGGCATTGTTACGTCAGCAATCGTGGTCGCGGCACTGATGAGCGGCGCAGCGCAGGCCCAGTCTTATCCGAGCAAACCGGTGCGTTTTGTCGTGACCTATCCCGCCGGCGGCAGTTCCGACGTGATGGCGCGCATCATCGGCAAGAAGCTCACCGAACTCTGGGGGCAAAACGTGCTGGTCGAGTCACGCCCCGGCGCGGCCGGTGCCCTCGGCATGGAATATGCTGCCAAACAGGCGCCGGACGGACATACTTTTCTGCTCGGCAATTTCGGTCCGGTGCTGGCGAATCCGCTGCTGAACAAGGTGAAGTACAACGTCGACAAGGATTTTGTGCCGGTGGGCCAGATCACCCGTGCGGCAAACATACTTGTTACCCCCAACACCTTGCCCGTCAAAAGCGTGAAGGAACTGGTGGCGCTGGCGAAAAAGCAGCCCGGCGTACTGACCTACGCGACCAGCGGTCCCGGCAGCATGTCGCATCTTGCCGGTGAAATGTTCAAGCGCCTGGCCAAGGTGGATATCATTACCGTTCCTTTTCAGGGCGGCGTTTATTCGATTGCTGCCGTGCAGGGCGGCCACATCATGCTGATGTTTTCTGATGCCCAGCCGGTGATGGAAAATCTCAGGGCTGGCAAGCTGAAGGCGCTGGCGGTCACCAGCGCCGAGCGCACGCCGTTTACCCCGGAACTGCCGACGCTGGCTGAAGAAGGCATCAAGGGTTTTGCCGCCGCCAATTGGTGGGGCATCATGTTCCCGGCCGGCGTACAGAAATCGATCGTCGACAAGGTTTCCGCCGATCTCGGCCGGGCGCTTGGCGATGCAGAGGTCAAGAAGAACCTCGGCTTGATGGCAATCGAAGCCGTTCACAGCTCGCCTGAACAGTTCGGGGCATTTATCAAGTCCGAACGCAAACTCTGGGGCGACCTGATTCGCGAAGCTAAAATTACCGGCAACCAGTAAAAATTGCCTGTTCATGAAAAACGGCGGCCTGCGGGCCGCCGTTTTTCATGGGCGCTTGCGGAATACGATGTCCCACACGCCGTGGCCGAGTTTTATGCCGCGGGTTTCGAACTTGGTCTGCGGACGGTAGCCGGGTTTCTCGGCGTAACCGGTGGCGGTGTTGGCGAGCGCCGGCTCGGCACTGAACACGGCGAGTATCTGTTCCGCGTATTCCTGCCAGTCGGTCGCGGCGTGCAGGTACCCGCCCGGTTTCAGGCGTGACACGGCGAGTGCCACAAACGCGGGCTGGATCAGCCGCCGTTTTTGCTGGCGTTTTTTCGGCCAGGGGTCGGGGAAAAAAATGTGCATGCCATCGAGGCTGGCCGGCGGAATCATCCGTTCCAGTACGGCCACGGCGTCGTGCTGGATCACGCGCACGTTGGCCAGATTCAGCTCGTCGATCTGTTTCAGCAGGCTGCCGACGCCGGGTGTGTGCACTTCGATGCCGATGTAGTCCTGCTGCGGATGTGCTGTGGCGATGGCCACCGTGGTTTCACCCATGCCGCAGCCGATTTCGAGGATCCGCGGCGCATTGCGTGCGAACACCGTGTCGAGATTGAGCGGTGCATCGGCAAAGGGAATGCCGTAGCGCGGCAGCAGTGTGTCGTGCGCGCGGCGCTGGGCGTTGGAGACGCGGCCCTGGCGCAGCACATAGCTGCGGATCGGTCCGTGGGTGTGTTCACTGTTCATTGGGGTAGCAGTCGAGGGGCGTGACTGCGGTCGATTTTATCGCTCAGTTTTTGCCGATGAGTCCGGTGGTTGGTGAGCTCGGTGCGGCGGAGTAGAGTTTTTTCGGCATGCGGCCGGCGCGCCAGGCGTTGCGCCCGGCAATGACGGCCTGTTTCATCGCCGTGGCCATCAGCACCGGATCTTTGGCCGCGGCAATCGCGGTGTTCATCAACACCGCATCGCAGCCCAGCTCCATCGCGATCGCCGCGTCGGACGCGGTGCCGACGCCGGCATCGACGACGATCGGCACTTTGGCGTTGTCGATGATGATCTGCAGGTTCCATGGATTGAGGATGCCCATGCCGGAGCCGATCAGCGAGGCCAGCGGCATCACCGCGACGCAGCCGATTTCCTCCAGCTGTTTGGCGATGATCGGGTCATCCGATGTATAGACCATGACCTTGAAGCCGTCTTTCACCAGTGTTTTTGCCGCAACGATGGTTTCCACGACATTGGGGTACAGCGTTTTCGGGTCACCCAGCACTTCCAGTTTCACCAGGTCGTGGCCGTCCAGCAGTTCGCGCGCGAGGCGCAGCGTACGCACTGCATCATCCGCGGTGTAGCAGCCGGCGGTGTTGGGCAGCAGTGTGAACTGCGATGCCGGAACCGCGTCGAGCAGGTTGGGCTCGTCCGGGTTCTGGCCGATGTTGGTGCGGCGGATGGCGACAGTGACGATCTGCGCGCCGCTGGCATCAATGGCGGCCCGCGTTTCGGCGAAGTCCTTGTACTTGCCGGTGCCGATCAGCAGCCGGGAAGTGAAAGATTTGCCGCCGATGAGCAGCGGGTCGAGGTTTTCGTGTGGTTTCATGAGGCAGGGTTGAGGAATAAGGATTGAGGAGTGAGAATGAGGGGTGGGGATTGAGCGGGTGCTCAGCCGCCGCCGACAGCGGCGACGATTTCCAGGCGGTCGCCATCCTGCAATACGCAGGCGCCAAACTGACTGCGCGGTACGATTTCGCCGTTGCGTTCCATGGCGATGCGTTTGCCGGCCAGCCGGAGTTCGCCGACCAGGTCGGCGCAGGTCGGGGCATGGGCCAAAGCGCGCGATTCGCCGTTGATGGTGACCGAGATCACAACTGGATGGTCCTGTAGTGTTATGGTTGGTTATGGTTGATGCCTGATTGTATTTTACCGCCCTGTGCCGGCTTTTTCGACCGGCCCGCGGCTGGACCGCCGGCTTTCAAATGAACCCGAATCTGTCCGATCGTCATTATCTGACCCCCCTGTTCGAGCCCGCCTCGGTCGCGATCATCGGTGCCAGCGAGCGCAGCGGCGCCATCGGCACGGTGCTGGTCGCGAACATGCGCGCAGCGCAGTACCGCGGCGCATTGTTTGCGGTCAATCCCAAACGCAGCAGCGTGCAGGGCGTGCCCTGTTTTCCATCCATCGGCAAGGTGCCGCAACGCGTCGATCTGGCGGTCATCGCGACGCCGCCGGAGTCCGTTCCGCAACTGATGGCGGAGTGCGGGCTGGCCGGCGTGCGGGCGGTGGTCATCATCACCGCGGGGTTTTCCGAAACCGGCGTTGCCGGGGCGCGGCTGGAACGCGCGGCGATGGACAATGCGCGGCGCCATGGTGTCCGCGTGATCGGCCCCAATTGCCTGGGCATCATGCGTCCCGACATCGGGCTCAATGCAACATTCGCGCGCGGCAACGCGCTACCGGGCGCGCTGGCGCTGGTGTCGCAATCGGGCGCGGTGTGTACGGCGATGGTCGACTGGGCGCGGCCCAACAAGGTGGGCTTTTCCAGTCTGATTTCGATGGGCGGGTCGCGTGATGTCGATTTCGGCGAAATCATCGATTACCTGGTCAATGATCCGCGCACCGAACACATCCTGCTTTATATTGAAGGCGTGCGTGATGCACGGCGCTTTTTTTCCAGCCTGCGCGCCGCGGCCCGGGTCAAACCGGTGATTCTGATGAAAGTGGGGCGGCATCCGGTGGGTTCACGCGCCGCGGTGTCGCACACCGGCGCCATTGTCGGCGCGGATGACGTGTTCGACGCCGCGATCCGCCGTGCCGGCGTGGTGCGGGTGACCACCATCGGCCAGCTGGTGGCGGCGGCACAGGCGCTGTCGGCCCATGTCCGGCCGCGCGGCGAGCGACTGGTGATCATTACCAACGGTGGCGGGCCTGGCGTGATGGCGGCGGATCGTGCGGCCGATCTCGGCATGTCGCTGGCGGAATTGTCGAAGGACACGCTGCAGGTTTTACACGGTGCCTTGCCGGCAAACTGGTCGCACGGCAATCCGGTCGACCTGATTGGCGATGCTGATGCAGCGCGGTACCGCGCCGCAGTGGCAGCCTGTCTTGATGACGAAAACGTGGACGGGGCGCTGGTGGTGCTGACGCCGCAGGCGATGACCGAACCGACTGCCGTCGCCGATGCGGTGATTGGCGTGGCGCGGGGCCGCTCGAAACCGGTGCTGGCGTGCTGGATGGGCGAAGCCGAGGTGGCGGCCGGGCGCAAACGGTTTGCCGAAGCCGGCATCCCGGTGTTTCGTACCCCCGATCCGGCGGTCGAGATGTTTGCGCATTTGTCGGCTTTTTATCGCAATCAGCAGACGCTGCTGCAGGTGCCCGGCCCGCTGGCCATGCAGTCGCCACCCGACGTGGTGGCGGCGCGGCGGATCATCGATGCCGCGCTGGCCGAAAAACGCAGCGTGTTGAATGAAATCGAATCCAAAACCCTGCTGATGGCGTTCGGTATGCCGGTGGCGAAGACGGTGGCTGCGGCCAGCGCAGAAGAAGCAGTACGCATTGCCGGCGAACTCGGTTACCCGGTGGTGCTCAAAATCAATTCGCCGGACATTACCCACAAGACCGATGTCGGCGGCGTGTTGCTCAACCTGCGTGATGCGCAGGCGGTGCGCGCCGCGTACGAGCAGATTGTTGCTGACGCGGCGCGGCTCCGACCCGAGGCACGGATTACCGGGGTTGCCGTCGGGCAGATGGTGGTCCGGCCGAATGGCCGCGAGCTGATGATCGGTGTAATCCGTGATCCGGTGTTCGGCCCTGCGATCGCCTTCGGCGCCGGTGGTGTTGCGGTCGAGGTGCACAAGGACCGCGCCGTGGCCTTGCCGCCGCTCAATGCCTGGCTGGTTGCGGAGTTGATCCGCGGCACCCGTGTATCGAAACTGCTGGGATCCTTCCGCAAAATGCCGCCGGTCGATTTCGCTGCGCTGGAGTCGGTGCTGCTGCGGGTGTCGGAAATGGTCTGCGAGCTGCCGTGGATCGAGGAGCTCGACATCAATCCGCTGCTGCTCGACGAACATGGCGCGATGATTGTCGACGCGCGGGTGGTGATCCGCGAGTACACGCCGGTGCGCGGGCGTTACGGCCACATGGCGATCCATCCCTATCCGGCGGATCTTGTGACCACCTGGCAGTCTGTGGCTGGCGAGACGGTGACCCTGCGGCCGATCCGCCCCGAAGACGCCACCATCGAGCAGGCCTTTGTGCGCAACCTGTCTCCGGAGAGCCGTCGTTTCCGTTTCATGGATACCTTGCGTGAACTGACGCCGAGGATGCTGGCACGATTTACGCAGATTGATTACGACCGCGAAATGGCGCTGATCGCCACCGTCGGGCGCGACGGAGCCGAGGTCGAGCTGGGCGTGTGCCGCTACATCACCAATCCCGACGGCAGCAGTTGCGAATTCGCGATCGTCGTTGCCGACAGGCAGCAGGGACAGGGCCTGGGCCGGCGCATGATGACGCAACTGATTGCCGTGGCGCGTGCGCACGGCCTGCAGTCCATGATCGGGCATGTGCTGGGCAGCAACCGCGGCATGCTGAGTCTGTGCCAGAGCCTGGGTTTTGTGCTTGCGGATGACGCTGAAGACCCTGCGGTGAAACGCGTGACGCTGGCCTTGAACGATTGAGGCTGCAGATCACTTTTACGATATGGATTCAAAGGGAAACGCGTGTAATGCGGATGCTACAATCATTATTCATTTCTGCGGCTTGTTTACCCTGTGCAAAAACAAGATTTTCCTGACGCAAGGCTGCTGCAACTGACGGTTGCGGCCATCGCTGTCATCGTACTGTGGTTCGTGATCCGCGGCGCGCTGCCGGAGATGTGGCGCACGCCGGGCAGTCCTGCCTTGTACTTCACCGGTGTCGCCGGCGTATTGCTGTTGCTGGTGCCGGTGGTGTTTGTGCTGGTCAAACGCGGTGGCCACAGCACCAATCCCGTCGGCTGGTTCAACGCGCACATTGTCTGTTCGCTGGCCGGCATGGTGCTGATCGCGATCCATTCCGGCGGTTTTCTGCGCCG
>CAMBCD010000030.1 GCA_945863085.1 Bordetella parapertussis | reverse complement strand
GACCGCGCTCCCATGCTGATCCTCGGCGCCACCGGCCCCTGGGATGCTGCCAAACGCCGGCCGTGGATCGACTGGATCCACACCTGCTCCGACCAGGCCGCGCTGGTGCGCAACTTCACCAAGTGGGACAACCAGCCGGGCTCCGTCGCCGCCGCGGTCGAGGCAATGATCCGCGGCGCGCAACTCTCCGCCACCGCGCCGCGCGCGCCGGTGTACGTGAACCTCGACGTCACCATCCAGGAGGAAAAACTCGAAGCGCCGCTGACCATGCCGGACATGGCGCGTTACGCGCCGCCGCCAATGGTGCGCCCGTCGGAAACCGAAATCGAGGCTGCGGCGAAGCTGCTGTCGAACGCAAAAAACCCGGTGATGCTCTGCGGCCGCGGCTCGCGCCGGCTCGACCACTGGAACGCCCGCGTCGCCCTCGCCGAAAAACTCGACATGCGCGTGATCACCCAGATCAAGCTCGCCGCATCCTTCCCCACCGATCACCGCCTGCATGCCGCGCCCCCGGCCAACCGCCTGGTGCCGGCCGCAAAAAAAACCCTGGCCGAAGCCGATGTGATCATCGCGCTCGACTGGCTGGACCTCGCCGGCGCACTGAAGCAGACTTTCGGCAACAAGCCGGTTAACGCGAAAATCATCAACATCTCCTGCGACAGCCACCTGCACCGCGGCTGGAGCATGGATTACCAGGCGCTGCCGCCGGTCGATGTGTGGATGAACTGCGAGCCCGACGCCGCAGTACCGCTGCTCACCGCCGCGGTCACCGCACGCCCGCAAACCATCAAGGGCACGGGTTATGCCCTCGCTGGTCAGGCGGCTGAACCGCTGGCACTGAAGGGACTGGCGTATGCACTAAATGCGGCGGTGGGAAAACAGGATGTCAGCATCACCCACCTGCCACTGGGCTGGCACGGCGCCTACACCCATTTCCGCCATCCGCTGGATTACCTCGGCTTCGACGGCGGCGGTGGTGTCGGCGCGGGACCGGGGCTGACCGTCGGCGCGGCACTGGCGCTGAAGGGCAGCGGCCGCATTCCCATCGGCCTGATGGGCGACGGCAATTTCCTGATGGGCAACACCGCGGTATGGACCGCGACCCACTATCAGATCCCCTGCCTGATGATCATCTGCAACAACCGGTCATTCTTCAATGACGAACGCCACCAGGCTCATGTCGCCGACGACCGCGGCCGGCCGCCGGAGAACGCATGGATCGGCCAGAAAATCAACGATCCGGACATCGACATCGCCGCCATGGCCCGCGCGCAGGGTGCGGAAGGCATCGGCCCGGTAACCACCATGGCCGACATGCAACCGGCCATCGAGCGCGGTATCAATATCGTCAAGGCTGGCGGCGTGTGCGTGATCGATGCGCGCGTGCTGCCGGGTTATGATGGAGAATAAGGGGTGAGAAGTGAGGATTGCGCGCGGGTCGGCGCAACCATCGGGATGACAAAACAAACCGCGAGGAGAAACGCATGACCAATATCACACGCATCGCCATCGTCCTGTGTTACGCAACGCTTGCCGGCGCCTTGCCGGCAACAGCAGCCGACAACTACCCGTCGCGGCCGGTCCGCGTCATCGTGCCGCAGACTGCCAGCGGCTCGACCGATGTAGCAACCCGCGCCGTCACCGATCGACTGAGCGAATCCCTGAAACAGAACTTCGTGGTCGACAACCGGCCGGGTGCAGGCAGCCTCACCGGCACCGACATCGTCGCGAAGGCGGTTCCCGACGGTTATACGCTGCTCGCAATCGCCGCTTCATTCACGATCACCCCGGCGATGCAGAAAAACATGCCCTTCGACCCTGAACGCGACTTCATCCCGATCACCCAGTTCGCCGACCTGCCGCACATCATCGTGCTGCACCCATCGGTACCGGCGAAATCGGTGGGAGAACTGGTGTCGCTGCTGAAAGCAAAGCCCGGTACCATTACTTGCGGCTTCAGCGGCATCGGCACCAGCACCCACCTGGCCGCCGAGCTGTTTCAGCACATGAGCGGCACCCGGATGCTGATGGTGCCTTACAAGGGCGGCACTCCTGCGATGAATGCCCTGCTCGGCGGCGAAGTGCTGGTCAACTTCGCCGCGAGTTCGACCGCGTTGCCGCACACCCGCGCCGGCAAGCTGCGCGCGCTGGCCGTCACCGGCGCCAAACGCTCGACCGCAGCACCCGAACTGCCCACTGTGGCCGAAGCCGGCGTCAAAGGTTACCAGCACGCATCCTGGGTCGGCTTGCTGGCGCCGACCGGCACGCCGCAAGCCATCATCAACCGGCTGCATGTCGAATCGGTCAAGATCATCAATCGTCCCGAGGTGAAAAAAATGCTTCTCGCCCGCGGCATGGAGACCGAGGGCAATACGCCGCAGCAGTTTGCGGCAACGGTGAAGGAAGAAGTCGCGAAGTGGAAAAAACTGGTGGTCACTGCGGGCATCAAGCCACGCTAGCCGCAGCAGCCACCATCAATGAAAAAGCCGCGGCATGCCGCGGCTTTTTTTCGGCCGGAAAATGCCGGCCGCTCCGTCAAGCTCAGGACTTGGGTAACGCCCGGTCCGGGTGGTCGGCACTCATCAGCGCACGGAATGTCAGTACCGGTATCGATGCCCGGTGCAGTACGCGATTGGCTTCGCTGCCCATGATCAGCGCTGCAAGGCCCTTGCGATTGCGGGAGGTCATCACAATCAGGTCGCAACCCCGTTCATTGGCGGCATCCACGATCGCATCGTACGGCCGGCCTTTGGCAATGACCGTCTCGCAGGCCACTCCGGCGGCGGCGGCCGTCCGCTCCACGAAGGCGAGGAAACTGTTCGCGCGTTCACGCTCGCGTTCTTCCATGCGGTCATCCAGATCGGTCGGCAATAGCCCTTCGGGGCCCATCATCATGCCGAAATCCTGCATGACATGGATGCCGGTGATTTTTGCACCGCACAGTTTTGCCAGTTCAATGCCGCGTTCAATGGCCCGCTCGGAGTGTTCGGAACCGTCGGTCGGCATCAGTATGTGTTTGAACATGAGTGCTCCTCGCTTTGTGGGGTCAATGCCCCTCTTGCCCTGCGCCTGCATGTTCGCTCAGTTCGGCGTTGAGCGTCCAGTATGTGTTACAGCATGCTGCCGGAATGTTTGGTCGCCCACTCCGGTGAATTAAAATAATTCAATAAAAACAAATATTTATAAAATACCTGTGTTTGCTCGCCCGTTCACCCACCGGCCGCAGCTTACTGCTTTTTATCTTGGTTCTGGCCCGGACGGTAACTGGTTTCAGGGCGCAGGCCCGAACGCTGCGCTTTTTCACTGATGCGGCCGTTCTCCAGGTAACCCCCGGTGGCGGCACGCCGCCCGCCCTCATCCCACTCCGCCAGCCAGTCGCCGACCGGCGCACCGAACCACGGCGCCTGCGGACGCAGCTTGGGCAGGCCGATCTCCTCCCAGATTTTGCGCGCGCCTTCCATGTATTCGCGTTTGGGCAGCGCGAACGGCGGCAGCACATCCTTGGTCGTGGCATCGATCAGCAGCGTCGCATCTTCCTCGTCGGTCTCGTGTTCGCGCTCCGGGCCATGGCCGCCGCTGCGGTGTTTCAGCACCTGCAGGTCTTCCGCCGGGTTCATGCGGAAGGCCAGCGCCCAGAACAGCGCATCCGAGTTTTCAGGATCAACGTCTTCGTTGACTGCGATGCCGATTTTTCCGCAATCGGCCTTGAATGAACTCATGCCATAGAGCGCGCGCCATACCTCGCTGCGCGCCGTGCCCTGCTCGACGGTGACGATGGTCATGCGCCGCAGCGCGGTCATGCGTTCGTGCAGGGTCACCCGTTTGACACCCTTGATGCCCAGGGTATTGCGCAGGTGCGACAGGAACATCGGCTCGAAGGACACGCGTTTGATCGCGCTTGATTCACTGGGCGTGACCTGGCTCAGGTACGAAGCCACGATCGCATCCCTGCGATGGGTGATCGCCGTCACCCGCATCGGCATATTGAACTGCTCCAGCGCGACATGGCCATGTGACTCACCAAACGGACCTTCGGGTTCGACATGTTCGGTGTCGATGAAACCCTCGATCACGATCTCGGCGTCGGCTGGCACCAGCAGGTCCACGGTTTTGGCGCGCACCACGTTGATCGGCGCACCGGCGACACCGCCGGCCACGCCCACTTCATCGAGGTCGATCGGCAGCTTCATCGGTGCCACGAAGGCCACGCAGGGCGGCGCGCCGAGCACGATGGCAATCGGCATGGTCTTGTCGCCGCGTTTCTGGTGTTTCTGGTAATGGCGGTAACCGCCGGCGCCACCGACCCGCGTCGCCATGCGCACGACCATGCGATCCGGCGCTTTCAGTCCGGCGCGATAGGTGCCGTGGTTCTGGATCCCGGTTTCCGGATCCTTTGTGATCACATTGGTCGCGGTCAGCGTCGGCGCGCCGTCAAAACCCGGTGTCGACACGGGGATCGGCAGCGCATCGAGTCCGTTGCCCTCGCCCTTCAGTGCATCCCCGGTGATCACCACTTCCTGGCAGGCACCGGTCTCAACAACACGCGGCGGTATGGGATTGGCAATTGCATGATCCCAGCGGCTCTGCACTTCCTCCAGCGGCGCCTGCATGCCGACGCCGTAGATTTCGCGGTTGCCGGCAAAAGCGCCGACCACCACCGGAAATTTGTATTTCCGGCCCTTCGCGTTGACGACGTTGGTGAACAGGAAAGCCTTGCGCTCGTGCTCCTCGATGCCGCCGACGTACTGCCAGCGCACCAGCGGGTGCATCTCCGAATCCTTGTCGATCGCGCGATCGACCTCGATCAGCAGGCCCCGCTCGCGCAGCGCATCGAGGTGGTCGTGCAGGTCCGCGTAACCACGGTCGGATTTTTTCATGTCCCTGCTTACTTGGTACGCGTCGCAACCCAGGGCGATGTTTTGCCGCCTGCAGTCACGGTGCCTTCGATGCGGTCGCCGCTGACCTTGCCGGCATAACGGCCGTCGCCCGCGGTGAAGCTGAGGTCTTCGCCGCGCAGCCGTCCGTTCAGCACCGGCGCGAGTTTGCCGCCGCTGCCTACCGAGCCGTGCACCATCTGGTATTCCTGTGCGAACTTGATTTCTTCTTTTCCGGACTTCCAGATGCCGTCCACTTTCGCCGGCACGATCCACAGATAGGCGGTGCAATAGCTGCTGCACTCCTTGCTGGCGGTCTGGCTCTCATCCGATTTCCAGTCACCCATGGTGAAGGAATTGGACACCACGCGGGTGCCGGGTTTCATGGCGAGGATTTTCGGGCGCAGCTTGACGTTGAGTTCCGGCAGAAGGAACAGCGTGATCACCGTCGCCTGGGAGAAATCGGTTTCAAAAATATCGCCCTGAATGAACGTCGCCTTGCCGGTGACTTTTTCCTTGGCGAGATTGCGGCGCGACAGCTCCACCATGTCCGGGTTGTATTCCACGCCAGTGGCAGTTGCACCGCGTTTGGCCGCGGTGATGACGGTGCGGCCATCGCCGGAACCGAGGTCAAAGTGGATGTCTTTTGCGGTCAGCTTGGCCATGTCGAGCATACGGTCGACCAGGGCCTGCGCAGTAGGTACCCAGACCACATCCTTGCCGGCCTGACCGACTTCGGGTTCGAATGCAGGTTTGGCTTGAGCTTGGGCAAATGCGGCCTGGGAAAATGCGACGGCGGCGAAACAGGATAGCATCAGCGCCAGCACGGTGCGGCGCGCTTGGATCAGTGTGGACATTTTCAATCTCCGGGGTTGAAAACCATGGGTTCTGACAGTGGGAAACAGCTGCTGCGGGATGATACCGGATTCGATGGCGAGGCGCGGCTGGAAGGCGCGTCACTTTCAGGCGACACAGGCCTAGCGCACACCCAGCAGCACCACCTCAAACACCAGGGTCGCGTTCGGGGGAATCACACCACCGGCGCCCCGCGCGCCGTAGGCAATGGATGACGGACAGGTCAGCCTGGCCGCGCCGCCAACTTTCATCAGCGCCACTCCTTCGGTCCAGCACTTGATGACGCCGGTCAGCGGAAACTCGATGGGTTCGCCACGGCTGTAAGAACTGTCGAATTCACGGCCATCGGGAAACATGCCCTTGTAATGCACCTTGACCGTTGAAGTCGCAACGGGCCTGGGACCTTTGCCTTCCTTGACCATGAGTATGACCAGACCGCTGGCGGTGACTTTGGCACCGGGCTCTTTCGCCGCCGCAGCCAGCGCCTTGTCTGGTTTGGGCTGGGCGAACACCGGAGAGACACCCGCCATGGACAGCCCGCCGGCTGCGATGCAGGTCAGCGCAAATTTCAGGATGTTTGTTTTGATGCGGACTGGAAAATGATGGCTCATGATTGATTAAGCTTGCTCAGGTTTTTTTCGGAATGACGATCTGGGTCTGGGTCACGATGGCGACCTTGGTGCCATCCAGGTTTTTGATGGTTGTCTGCCACACCATGGTGGTGCGGCCGATATGCAAGGGCACCGTGGCCGCTGCCAGTGTGTCGCCCTCGCCTGCCGCAAAAAAATTGGTTTTTGATTCCAGCGTGGTCGTACGGTAACCCTCGGGCAGATTGGCCAGCGTGCCCATTGCGCCGAGGATGTCGGCGAAAGCCATCAGCACGCCACCGTTGATGCGGCTGCTGCGATTGATGTGGTCTTCGGTCACACACATCTCGGCATCGAGGCGGGTGCGAGAGAGTTTTTTCAGGCGGATGCCCAACGCACGGCCCATGCCCACGGACAGGGACTGTTTGATCATCGCGCGGTTGGCTTCCGGCAGCTTGTTGGGTGGCAAAATCACGCGGGCCGGCGCTTTGCTGCGGCTTTTTTTGCTTGCGATCACTGCAATCTCCCCGTTAAATTCCGTGCGCAGTATAGCCGAGGTCACAGCCCGTCACGCCACACCCTCTCTCGGATGAATATTTATAAATATTTGTTTTTATTAATATTTTTTGTCACTTGCGAGATATCCGGTTTCTTGGCGTAATACCGCTCATCATGAGAACAATCATCAACGGCGCAAGCCTGAATTACGAAATCCTCGGCAACAGCGGTCCCTGGGTTGCCATATCCCCCGGTGGACGGCGCGCGATCGCGGCAATCAAATCACTGGCGCAACACATCGCCGCTGCCGGTTATCGCGTGCTGATCCACGACCGGCGCAATTGCGGCGCATCCGATGTGATGCTGTCCGGCAATCAGGCGGAACACGAAGTCTGGGCCGATGACCAGCATGTATTGCTACAACAAGTCGGCGCCTTGTCCGGCACATCGACGGTTTTTATCGGCGGCAGTTCTTCCGGCTGCCGCATGTCGCTGGCCTACGCACTGCGTTATCCGCAGGCCGTGCGCGGACTGCTGCTGTGGCGCGTCACCGGCGGTGCGTTTGCGGCAAACCGTCTGGCAAAGCAATATTACGGTGAATACATTGCCGCGATGCAGGCCGGCGGCATGGCAGCGCTGTGTGCGACGCCGCATTTCCGCGACCTGATTAACGCGTATCCGCCGAACCGTGAGCGACTTATGGCAGCCGATCCCCGGCAAGCGATCGCTGCGATGACGCGCTGGAGCGAGGGTTTCCGGCGCGAAGCCGATTTGCCGGTGATCGGCGCCAGCGCTGACCAGCTGCGCTCAATCAAGGCTCCGGCCTGCGTAATTCCCGGCAATGACAACACCCATCCCAAGGCCGCTGGTGAAGGGTTGGCACGCCTGCTACCCGACGCCACGCTGAACATCCTGTTTGCGGAACATCAGGATGTGGATGTAGTGCCTCCGGAAGACTGGGCGGCGAAGGAAACGGAAATGGCGGCGATGCTGCTGGCGTTTTTGAAAAAACACTCCAGCTGAAACACAGCCATTCCGTCACCCCGGCGAAAGCCGGGGCCCAGCAACGGTAATTTCCTGGATCCCTGCGCTCCCCCAAGGGGACTTACTTCGGTGCGCGCCAAGATGACAACTGTGGTTAGCCCACAGTTATAAAGCCCGCTAAGTTTTGTAATCCGGGTACAGCTTCTCGACCAGCGCCATGCTCGCCACCCAGTCGCGGCTCTCCGAGTTGTAAACCCCCATGCGGCCGAACTTCGCCGCACGCGCCGCGCAGACTGCGGGATCCGGCACGACCAGTTTCCCGCCACCGGCCAGCGCTCCGATCTGCGCACGGCAGGCCAGCTCGAAAAAATGATGATAGATGTAGGCCTCGGGCAGCGTGGCGCCGCAGACCAGTGCGCCGTGGTTTTCCAGCAGCATCACCCAATACGCGCCCAGCGCAGCCGCGAGCTGGTCGGCGCCCTCGCGCGTGGTGTCATCGACCTCGTTTGGATACCGCGCAATGCGGTTGTAAAAACGCATCGCCTGCTGGGTCAGCGGCAGCAGGCCGTGTTGCTGCGCCGACACCGCGAGGTTCGCCGGCGAATGGGTGTGTACGGCGGAATGGATGTCGGGCCGTGCGCGCAATACCGCAGCATGCAGGTTGTACGCCGCAGGGCTGGCCTTGAAAGCGGAGCTGCCAACCTGCCTCCCTTCCAGATCGTACTTGACCAGATTGGAGGCGGTCACCTGCTCCATGAACACGTTGTCGGCCTTGACCAGGAAATGCTCCGGTTCCCCGGGCACCCGTAACGATATGTGGTTGTAGGTCATGTCCACAAAGACAAAATGTGCGACCAGCCGGTGCGCTGCCGCCAGTTCACAACGCACCTGCCATTCCGCCGCACTGACTCGCGCGCGCAGCGTACGGGGACGCGCGGCGCGGGTGGCTACATGTTTTTGTTTGGCGCGGGCGACCATGTCCAGTGGGAGTCAGTCAATGAATTTAGTCAATCTTCGCACCGGAGATCTTGACGATCTTCGCGTACTTTTCCAGGTCGCGATGGACGAAGGCGGTGAACTCTTCGACGCTGCTGCCCACCGGATCCGCACCCAGGCTGATGAACTGCGCCTGCATCTCCGGGTTCTTGACCGTCTTCACCACTGCGGCATTGACGCGGTTGATGATGGCTTTCGGCGTTTTCGCCGGCGCAAAAATGCCGAACCAGTTTACCGCTTCGAATCCCGGTACGCCGGATTCACTGATGGTCGGCAGTTCGGGCATCTGCGGCGAACGCTGCAGGCTGGCAATGCCCATTACGCGCACACGGCCGGCCTTGATATGGCCGACGATGGGGGAAATCGAATTGAACATCATCTGCATGTGCCCGCCCACCACGTCGGTCACCGCTTGCGGCGCGCCTTTATACGGCACGTGCACAATGTCGGTGCCGGTCATCTGTTTGAACAACTCGCCCGCCAGGTGGTTGGCCACCCCGTTGCCGGCGGATGCGTAATTGAGTTTTCCCGGCTGCGCCTTGGCCAGCGCGATCAGTTCCCGGATGTTTTTCGCCGGCACCGAAGGATGCACCATCAGCACGAACGGCCCGATGGAAATCAGGCTGATCGGCGCAAAATCACGCAGCGTGTCGTAAGGCACGTTCTTGCGAAGGTGCGGCAGGATGGTCAATGCACCGGGACTGCTGATGAACAGCGTGTAGCCATCTGGCGCGGACTTCGATGCAATCTCGGCGCCGATCACACCGCCGCCGCCGGCACGGTTGTCGGCAACCAGTTGTTGTCCCAGTTGCTGCGACACACCCGGAAATACCAGCCGTGCCGTGACATCCGGCGTAGCACCCGCGGGCACTGCGAGGATCACGCGGACCGGCTTGTCGGGCCAGGCCTGGGCCGCAGCCAGCGGCGCCATCAGCATCAGGAGGATCACGGACCACAATCCGGTCATTATTTTTTTCATTACTGCACTCCTCGCTTCAGGGACTGCATGGTAATACCTATTCGGCTACCGGTAAAATCTGCCGTCAGACACGACAGATCAACAAACACGAATTCAATTCCGGAGGTGGGGCATGGCAGCAGGCAAAGAACTCGCAGGCAAGGTGGCGCTGGTCACCGGCGCGGCACGCAACATCGGACGTGCCATTGCAATCGCACTGGCAGAAGCCGGCGCCACGGTAGCGGTGAACGCCCGCGCAGCCAAGGCGGATGCAGAAGCCGTCGCGCAGGAAATCCGCGCCGCCGGCGGCAAGGCGGATGTATTCATGGCCGACATCGCCGACGGCGCTGCCGTCAACGCCATGACGGCAGACATTATCAAACGTTATGGCAGGATCGATATCCTGATTCTCAACGCCTCGATCCGAAAGGAAACCGCGTTCATCGACATGAGTTTCGAGGAATGGCGCAGCCTGCTGTCGATCACGCTGGACGGCTCCTTCCACTGCGTCAAGGCCTGCCTGCCTTCGATGATCAAGGCGGGCGGCGGCAGCATCGTCACCCTCGGCGGCATGACCGCATTGTCCGGCGCCAAAAAACGCGTGCACGGCTCGGTCGGCAAACACGGCCTGTGGGGCATGACCCGCGCGCTGGCCAAGGAATTCGGCGAATACAAGATCAACGTCAATTGTGTGGCGCCGGGGCAGATGGACACCGCGCGTGCCGCTGATCGCTCGGAACGCGCCCCCGTTTCCAACGTGCCGATGGGGCGGCGTTCGGAACCGGAGGAAGTGGCCGGCATCGTGCGTTATCTGTGTACGCCGGTAGCGGCGATGATCAGCGGACAGTTGATCTATGTGGATGGCGGCCAGCAGATGTTTTAAAAAGTTCTTTTACCGCCAAGCCGCCACGAACTTCAACAATTAATAAAACCGGCAAGAACAGGATTTAACGGGATTGCAGGATTAATCGGGAATAAAACCCGGGACAGTCACGTTGGCGCGGCACTACCTTTTTTTATTTTTTCTTGGCGCTCTTGGCGGCTTGGCGGTGATCGAATTTCGGTTTCACGCCGACTCACTCTCGTGCATGAACTGCAGCCGCGCCAGATGGGCATACAGACCGTCGGCGCGCAGCAGTTCATCGTGTGTTCCGGTTGAATGCAGGCGGCCGCGGTCAAGCACCAGGATGCGGTCGGCGTTGCGTACCGTCGCCAGGCGGTGCGCGATCACCAGCGTGGTGCGGCCGCTGGCGAGTTTTTCCAGCGCTGCCGCGACCTGGCGCTCGCTTTCTGCATCAAGCGAACTGGTCGCCTCGTCGAGCCGCAGGATTGGCCGGTCTGCGAGCAAGGCACGCGCGATCGACAGGCGCTGGCGCTGCCCGCCCGACAGCCGGACGCCGCGTTCACCGAGATCGGTATCAAAGCCCTGCGGCAAGCGTTCGATGAATTCCATCGCATGCGCGGCAATACAGGCCGCGCGCACTTCGTCCTGCGTCGCACCGGGCCGGCCGAAGCGCACGTTTTCGGTGACGCTGGCCGCGAAAATCACCGGATCCTGCGACACCAGTGCAATCAGGCGCCGCAGCGCCAGCGGATCGCAGTGCCGGGTATCGGCGCCGTCGATCAGGATGCGGCCCGACTGCGGATCATAAAAACGCAGCAGCAGCGCAAAAATTGTGGTTTTGCCGGCGCCTGACGGACCGACCAGCGCCACGCGTTCCCCGGGATGCACCTCGAAAGACAGCGCCGCCAGTGCGGCGGCATCAAGCCGCGTCGGATAGGCAAAATTCACATTCTCAAAACGGATCGCGCCCCTGACCCGCGCCGGCAGTTCGATGCGCGGCGCGGCGGCGGTCAGCTCCGGCTTTGTGTCGAGCAATTCCATCAGGCGCTCGGTGGCGCCCGCCGCGCGCTGGATTTCACCCCACACCTCGGACAAGGTGCCGGCGCCGCTGGCGACGATACCCGCGTAGAACACGAAGGCCGACAACTGGCCGGCCGTCAGCCGTCCTTCGAGCACGTCGTGGCCGCCGATCCACAGGATCACGCCCACCGCGCAGAAGGCAATCAGCATCACCGACGCAATCAGCCAGGCCTTGACGCGGATGCGGTCGACGCCGGCGTCATAAGCCGCCTCGGTTGCAGCATCAAAGGCATCGCGCGTGCGCCCTTCATGCCCGTAGGCCTGCACGGTGCGGATTTCATGCATGGCTTCATCGACATGCGAGGACACTTCGGCAACACGATCCTGGTTGGCGCGTGACAATCTGCGCACACGGCGGCCGACCAGCAGTATGGGAATCAGCGTCGCCGGCACGCCGAGCACGATCAGTGCCGCCAGTTTCGGACTGGTGGTGAACAGCAGCACCAGGGCGCCGATCATCATCAGCCCGTTGCGCAGGAACATCGACAGGCCGAAACCGATGACCTGGCGCAACTGGTCGCTGTCATTGGTCAGCCGCGACACGATATCGCCGGTGCGCGTGGCGTCAAAAAACGCCGGCGACAGGGTCAGCGCATGGGCAAACACCGCGCGCCGCAGATCGGCAATGACCCGCTCGCCGACACTCATCATCAGGTAAAACCGCGTGAAGGTCGCCACCGACAGCACCACGGCCACCGCGATCACCCCGGCGAGCGCGGTGTTGAGCATCGCCGGATTGCCGCTGCCAAAACCGGAATCAATGACAAAACGCAGGCCCTGCCCCAGCGCCAGCACACAACCGGCCGCGGTCACCAGCGCAATCAGCGCACCGGCGACGCGCCAGCGGTAGGGCGCGAGAAAACGCAGCAGGCGCCGGAGCTGCGCCGGATTACCGGCGACAGGAACTGCAGTGTTCACTTTAACCATCGGACTATCCTATCATTCCGGTCATTCATGATTTGCATGAACCTGTATGGAGAGCCATACCATGATGAGCAAGCGCAATATGCTGTTCGGCCTGGTGCTGCTGGTCATTGCCGCCATCGCCGCAGGCGTGGCCTGGGACCGGCACCAGACCCGGAAACTGCAGGAAGCCACGCTGGCACGCATTGATAACGCCACCCGCGCACTGCGTGATGCTGCGATTGCGACACCCGCCGACAGCAAAGCGGTCGCATCCAGCACGGAACGCGTCGACCAGGAACTGATGGCCTTGCGCGGCACCGCCACGGGACGAATACAGCAACTTGCTGCCGGCGCCGACGGCTACCTGCTGACCGTGCGCGAACTTCTGCGCCGGCAGACAATGATGCTGCAGCTGCGCACAAAAATCGGCGCAGGCATCACTGCTTTCCGCGCGCATATGGGCGATCGCAGCACCGCGGACTGGACCGGCAAGGCCGTCCAGCTGAAAAACGCCCTCGAGCAGGACTACCGCGAATTCCAGCGCACGGTCGACGCCCACGGCAAAATCGCCGATTCCCTGCCCGAAGCGCGCAAGGCGCTGGATACACTCGCGCCCGAAGGCTTGCTGATCACCCCCGCAGAAATCAAATCGCTGCGCGAAAACACGCTGGCTGCCGCAACAACACTGAGTGGCGAGATCAGCGCAGCCCGTCAACTCGCCGTGCCGCGCTGAGGCAGTTCATCAGCGGGAGTGTTTGTCGAGGAATTTGCCCAGCGCCTTGCTGAAAATCTCCGGCTGCTCGACATTCGACAGGTGCGCGGCTGACGGAATGATCAGCAGTTCGGAGCCGCGCAGATTGGCGTGGATCTGCTGCGCCATCTCCGGCGGCGTGCCATGGTCCTGGTCGCCGACGATGACCAGCGCCGGGCAGTCGATTTCCTTCAAGCGGTCGAGCACGTCGATTTTGGCAATGGCGTCACAACAGCCGGCAAATCCCGCCACCGGCGTGTCGCGGATGTTGTCGCCGATGCGCGCCATCACTTCCGGATGCGCCTTGCTGTAGGGCCCGGTGAACCAGCGGGCCAGCGTGCCCTCGACCAGCGCATCCATGCCTTTTTCCCGCGCCATGCGCACACGGTCGCCCCACATCTGCTCGGCGTTTGGCGGGCGGCGGCTGGTGGTGTCGGCCAGCACCATGCTCTGGAACACGCCGGGATATTTCAACGCATAGGTTTCCCCGATCATGCCGCCCATCGACAGGCCGACCCAGTGCGTGCGTTTGATGCCGAGCTCGGCAAACAGGCCATGCAGGTCATCCGCCATCTGTTCAAGCGTGTACGAACCTTCGGGAGCGCTGCTCGCGCCGTGGCCACGGGTATCGAAGCGCAGCACCTTGTAGCTTTTTTTCAGCATGTCCATCTGCGGATCCCACATCGACAGATTGCAGGCCAGCGAATGCGACATCGTCACCCATGGGCCCTGACCCTCGACCAAGCAATTGATTTCGATGCCGTTGGTTTTTATTTTCATCTGCAGCTCCTGTTTTTTATTGCGCTTTGATGTTGCCGGCCTTGGCAAGCCGGGTGAAAGTTGCGATGTCTGCGGCGATCTGCTTGTCAAAATCCGCCGGCGAGGTCGGCCTGGGTTCGAGGCCGATCGGTGCCCAGCGTTTGCGCAGTTCAGGATCACCAAGGATGCGCATGATTTCGCGGTTCAGCGTATTGATCAGCGGCCGTGGCGTCTGTGCCGCAGTCAGCAGGCCGAACCACAGTACGGCATCGTAGCCGGGAACACCCGACTCGGCGATGGTCGGCACGTTCGGCAGCAGCGCATCACGCTGCAGCGACGATACGCCCAGCCCCGCCAGCCTGCCCTCGCGGATCAGGCTCAGCGCATTGGCGATCGGCGCCATGAAAAACTGCACCCGGCCGGTCATCGCTTCGGTCACTGCTTCGGGAATGCCCTTGAACGGGATGTGCACGACATCGATTTTCGCCATGCTTTTCAGTTGTTCCGCGGCGAAGTGGGTGCCGCTGCCGGTGCCTGCCGATGAAAAATTCAGCTGCCCCGGTTTCGCCCGTGCCGCGGCGAGCAGGTCCCTGGTGCTCTTGAACCCGGACGCCGGCGCCGCCACCAGCACATATTTCGAAACGGCGGTCAGCGAAATGCCGGCGAGGTCGCGGCGCGCGTCGTAAGGAAGTTTTTCATAAATGGCCGGCGCCACCGCATGGGCCGAAGACACCGACAGCAGCGTGTACCCGTCGGGGTTCGCCGTTGCCGCAAGATTGGCGGCGATCGTGCCGCCGGCACCCGGACGGTTGTCGACGATGACCTGCTGCTTCAATTCCTCGATCAGTTTCTGCGCGATATAACGCGCGGTAATGTCCGGCCCGCCGCCCGGCGTAAAGCCCACCAGGATGCGGATCGGTTTGACCGGATATTCACCATCGGGGACTGCGCGTGACTGTGCCGCATGCACTGCAAGCAGCGGTGCGCAGAGGATGGCCGCGAAAATGCCTGTCAACAATTTCATGGGTTCTCCAGACCGGTTCCGGTCAAAGTCGGGGCGTGAACTATACCAGCCTGACCGCAGCGTCACAGCATATGGACCGCGGC
>CAMBCD010000029.1 GCA_945863085.1 Bordetella parapertussis | reverse complement strand
CCAACAGCCTGTTCGGCACCCTGGACCAGTTCGGTTGCGACATCAGTTATGTCGATGCCACCCGCGTCGAGAACGTGGAAAAGGCGCTGCGACCGAATACCCGGATGGTGTTTGTCGAAACCATCGCCAATCCGCGCACCCAGGTTGCCGACCTGGCACGCATCGGCGAGCTGTGCGCGCGCCGCGGGATCATTTATTTCGTTGACAACACGATGACCTCGCCCTGGCTGTTCCGGCCGAAACAGGTCCAGGCCAGCCTGGTGATCAATTCCCTGACCAAGTACATCGGCGGCCATGGCAATGCGCTGGGCGGGGCGGTGACCGATACCGGCTTGTTCGACTGGAAGTCATTCCCGAACATCTATGACAACTACAAAAACGCCAAACCCGAGAACTGGGGCATCCTGCAGATCCGCAAAAAAGGCCTGCGTGATGTAGGCGCCACACTGGCCGCAGAAGCGGCGCACCGGCTGGCCCAGGGCGCCGAGACTCTGGCGCTGCGCATGGAGCGGGCGTCCGCCAATTGCCTGCAACTGGCGCGTTTTCTGGCCAAACATCCGAAGGTCACAAAAGTCTATTACCCCGGACTGGAAGACCATCCGCAGCACAAGCTGGCCGGCGAATTGTTCAGGACTTATGGCGCCTTGATGAGCATCGAACTGGCCGACACCATCGACTGCCTCGATTTTCTCAACCGTCTGCAGTTGGTGATCTCCTCCAGCCATCTCGGCGACAACCGGACGCTGGCGATCCCGGTCGCGCAGACGATCTACTGGGAGATGGGGCCGGAGCGGCGCGCCGAGATGGGCATTGCCGACTCGCTGATCCGGCTGTCGATCGGCATCGAGGATGCCGAGGATCTGATCGCGGACTTTACCCAGGCCCTGGGCTAGAGCCTAGAGTCGAACTGCGGTGCAGCCGGCGGCATCGACGCGCAGGTAACCGCCGCGTTCATACCAGTCGTTGAGCACCCAGCGTTCGCAGGTATGTCCGTCGAGTTGATGGACATGCCGTGCCGGACGGTGGGTATGGCCGTGGATCAGCCGCGGATAGCCGTAGCGCCGCAGCAGGTCTTCCACCGCAGCCGGCGCCACATCCATGATGGTTTCGGTTTTCTGCTGTTTGCTGGCTTCGCTTTGTGCACGCATGCCGAGCATCTGCTCGCGCCGCACTGCCAGCGGCTGCGCGAGAAAACGCGCCTGGTTGCCGGCATCGCGGGCATAGGCGCGGAACTGCTGGTAGTCGGCGTCGTCCGTGCACAAGGCATCACCGTGTGTCAGCAGCGTTGACGTGCCATGCAGATCGACCAGCAGGGGATCCCCGATCAGCGTTGCGCCGCAGCGCGCGGCAAACGCACCGGCCATCAGCACGTCGCGGTTGCCCTGCATCAGGTAGATGCGGGTGCCGCGGCCGGCGAGGGTGGCCAGGGCGGCGGCAGTCTGTGCACCCAGCGCGTCGCTGTCATCGTCACCGGCCCACTACTCGAACAGATCACCGAGTATGTACAGCGCAGTGGCCTGCGCTGAAATCCCCTGGGTAAAAGCGAGAAACTGCGCCGTGATCTGCGGCCGTTCGGCCGCCAGATGCAGATCGGAGATGAGGAGGGAATGCATCGAGGCGGGGGACTTGAAGCGTGAACGGGTGAATGGGGGAATATCCCCTCCCCAGCCTTCTCCCGTGAAACGGAGGAGGGGGAACGGTGGGTTTACTCGTTCACTCGTTCACCTTTCGCCCGTTCACCGTTTTTAGATCACTTCGGCTTTTTCGATGACCACATCTTCGACCGGCACGTCCTGATGCCCACCCTTGCTGCCGGTCTTGACCTTGCGGATCTTGTCGACGACATCGGTGCCGTCGACCACCTTGCCGAACACACAATAACCCCAGCCCTGGGCGGTCGGTGCAGTGTGGTTCAGGAAGTCGTTGTCGCCGACGTTGATGAAAAACTGGGCGCTGGCCGAATGCGGCGCCGAGGTGCGTGCCATGGCAATGGTGGAGAGGTCGTTTTTCAGGCCGTTGTTGGCTTCGTTCTGCACCGGCTCGCGCGTCGGTTTCTGTTTCATGCCGGGCTCAAAACCGCCGCCCTGGATCATGAAGCCGTCGATGACGCGATGGAAAATGGTGTTGCTGTAGTGGCCATCCTTCACGTACTGGATGAAGTTGGCGACGGTGTCCGGGGCTTTTGCGGCATCTAGTTCGAGGCTGATGACGCCGTGTTTGGTGTGCAGCTTGATCATGGCAGGTCCTTGCAATGCGGGTTATTGGGTTTTTACGTCGGGCTTGGCTTTTCCGGGCACGTCATCCAGCAGCCGTGCCCGTTCGATGACGATCGGTTGGCGAGGCACGTTCTGATGCGGTCCGACGGTTGCAGTCGGTATTTTCAGCATTTTCTGCACCACGTCCATGCCGGAGGTTACCCGGGCAAACACCGTGTAACCGTAGCCTTTGTCATCAGGCGATTTGAAGTCGAGGAAGTCGTTCTCGCTGACGTTGATGAAGAATTGCGCGGTGGCCGAATGCGGATCCGCGGTGCGCGCCATGGCGACCGTGCCGCTTGCATTGCGAAGGCCGTTGCCGGCTTCGTTGCGGATTGCCGGACGCACCGGCTTTTGCTGGAAATTCGGCGTGAAACCTCCACCCTGGGCCATGAAGCCGGGAATCACGCGATGGAAAATCGTGCCGTCGTAAAAACCGTCTTTCACATACTGCAGGAAGTTCTCGACGGTTTTCGGCGCGTTCTCCGGATACAGTTCGATGACCACGGCGCCCAGCGAGGTTTTTATTTCGACTTTCGGGTTCGCGGCGAGTGCGGCGGGAGCGATCAACAGGGCAAACAGCAGAACAAACAGGGACGGCAATGAGCGGGGCATGATTTTACCAATAAAAACAATGGGTTATTGAATTCCGGCGAGTGTTCAGGCCGCGCCTTCGTGGACGATGCGCCAACCGCCTTTTTCGAGTTGCCAGTATTGGCGTTTGCGCATCTTGTTGCTGATGTTGCTGCTGGCGTAATCCTGTTCGAAGGTCACCACGGCCAGATTTTCATCGCCCGGGTAGAGGAACATGCTGACCCCGTCGACCTTGACCTTGATCCACGACTTGCCGGCGTTGACGCTGCGTTTCTGTGTCGCCCATGCCGCGAGATCCTGCTTGCCCGAGGCGAAATTGGTCGAGTAATGCCGCAGGTACTGGTCGGTGTCGCGGCTTTCCCAGTCCTGGCGCCACGTTTCAATCGACTGCTGCAGGGCGTTGCGCGTGGTTTTTGCGCTGCCGGCTTCGACCCATTCGACGTCCTGCGCGATGATCACCGGCGTCAGGCCGACTTGCACGTGCTTGGAAATCGCCTGCAGGTCTTCGTTGGTCAGCGCGACGCAGCCATCGCTGGCGCGCGGCGGCCGGCTGTAGGTGTCGAAGGGCACGCCGTGCAGCCAGATGCCATGGCCGTTGCGGCCGCGGCGGCGGTCCCATTCGTTGGGATAGTTGATCGGGAATGCGCCGTCGCCGTAGAGCGCGCTTTGCGTGCCGTACGTTTTGCTGAGCTGGTCGCGCGGCAGGTTGCCGGTGACGTGATAAACGCCCAGAGGCGTTTTTTTGTCGCCCTCGCGCAGTTTTTCGATGCCGTTGCGGCCGATGGTGGTGTAGTAATCGGCGATGTAGCGCGGCGTGCCCTTGTCATTTTCGAACACATACAGCGTGTATTTCGAGGTGTCGACGACGAAGGCGTACTTCTGTGCAGGATCGAGCTGAAGCAGGGCGCGCGGCACCCGGTTAGCGGGGCGTTCCTGCTTGTGGCGTACCAGCCGTGCCCGCGCTTCATCGCGCAGGTCGGCAATACGTTCCATCGGCGCATCGGATGCGCTGCCGATGCTGCTGATCGGGCGCGCCCGCGCCATCAGCAGGTCGCCCTTGATCAGGTGTGCCAGGCGGAAATTCGGATTTTGCAGCAGCACCTTGTCGATTTCCGTCAGCGCGATGTCGAACTGGGAGCCGGCGATCGCGAGCAGCGTCTGCGCCAGCAGTGCTTCTGGCGCACCGAGGGCGCCACCACCACCGGGGCCGAGCAGGCTGCCCGTACCGGACGACAAAGGGCGGTTGCCAAGGGCAAGGGTTGTGGAGGACGGCGTCAGTGCAGTGGCGGCAATGGCCGCGGCCAGCGCGCAGGCGAACAACGGGCGTTTCATCCGCCGACGATTTCTTCCTGGATCAGCCATTGGTTACCCGACTTCACCATCACCAGCTTCTTGCTGGCGGTGACTTTGAGGGTGTTGGAGCGGTAATGCTGGCGGAAAGTCACCGTGGCGCGGTTGGCGTCATTGAAGGTGACTTTCGGTGCTTCGACGCGGACTTCGATCTTGCGCGGCTTGGCGATCCGGGTGCGACGCTCGTTTTCCCAGGCCTTGCGTGGTTCGCCGCCGGGCGTTTTGAAGCCCGGCGCGTACCGCGCCAGATAACCGTCGACATCATTGCTGGCCCAGGCTCTGGCCCAGCCCTCGACCACTTTGAGCACGGCATCCGGATTGTTGGCCGGAGGCGCAGCCTTGGCGGGTTCCTTGGCCGGCTCTTTGGCGGCGACGACCGGCGCGGCTGCGGGCTTCGGCGCAACCGCTTGCGGCGCTGCCGGTGCAGCCGGCGGCGGAGTGATCGGCCGGGCGGCAGGAGGCGGCGCAGTTTTCGGCGTGGTTTGCGCCAGTGCGACCTTGGGCGGGCGGGTGCTGCCGGTAAACAGATCCTTGATCAGGTTGAGCTTGGTCTGTGCGGCCTGGTTGCCCTTGTCGAGCTGCAGCGCCTTGTCATAGGCCTGGCTTGCCATCTTGGCGTAGATGTCGCCGAGGTTTTCGTGCGCGGTGGCGTAACTCGGATGGGTGCGGATGGCCATTTCCAGCGCGCCGCGTGCCTTGTCGTACTGGCCCTGCGAGGCATACAGCACCGCGAGGTTGTTGTACGGTTCGGGCAGCTCGGGATAATCCTGCGTCAGCTCGGTGAATACGCGGATGGCTTCCGTGGGTTTGTTCTGCTCGGTGAGCAGGATGCCGCGCAGGAAACGGCCGCGTGCATCCTTGGGTTTGGTTTTCAGGTACTGGTCGACGCGCTCCATCGCGCGCTCGGTCTGTCCCTGTTTCAGCAGCTGCTGGGCTTCCTGCAGATCGTCGGTCTGCGCCAATATCGGAGCGGTGAGCCCCATGCAGAAGAGGATGGTGGCGAGGCGGGCGGCGGCCGGTTTAAAAGTCATCGTGCTATGATTCCAATGGTCATTGTTAAAACCGCAGTCATGTCGCAGTCGTCTTAAAGACAATGACATTAGTCCTTGAATCTTCGGGATTTTACCAAGAACAACCACTAATTCAAATTTCTCTTTTTGCGGGATTCCCAGCCCCGCGATCCCACTCCAGATTCCGGTGTCCGGCGGGCTGCAGATATGCGGTTTCCGGGGCGCCCGACAGCCTGATAACTCGTTAAAAAATCCAAACTACGGCCATTGTCAACGGATCGAGATTTGCGGAAACTCATTAAATCAGACTCTTGTAAGCGTGTGCGCTTGGTCACTGCGCGCCCCGAAGGAAGTCCCCTCGGGGGATTCCCCACGCGCCCGCTCCTCGCTTTTTCCACGACCTGAAAATGCTCAAAATCTATAACACCCTGGCACGGGACAAGCAGGTTTTCACCCCCCTCGAGCCCGGCAAGGTCCGCATGTACGTCTGCGGGATGACGGTTTACGACTATTGCCACCTCGGCCACGCCCGGGTAATGGTGATTTTTGACGTGGTGCAGCGCTGGCTGCGGGCCTCCGGCTACGACGTCACCTATGTGCGCAATATCACCGACATTGACGACAAGATCATCAAGCGCGCCCAGGAAAATAAGGAAACCATGGGAGCGCTGACAGAGCGCTTCATCAGAGCCATGGACGAGGATGCTGCGGCTCTGGGCGTGCAGAAGCCGGACGCCGAGCCGCGTGCCACTGAATACGTGCCGGGCATGCTCGACATGATCAACCTGCTGCAGAGCCGCGGTTATGCCTACCAGGCTGCCGATGGTGACGTGAACTACGCAGTGCGCAAATTCGACGGTTACGGCAAATTGTCCGGCAAATCGCTGGAAGACCTGCGCGCCGGCGAACGTGTCGCGGTAACCGATGCCAAGCAGGATCCGCTGGATTTTGTGTTGTGGAAACGCGCCAAACCCGGCGAACCGGCCTGGGAGTCGCCCTGGGGCGCCGGCCGTCCCGGCTGGCATATCGAATGTTCAGTGATGTCGGGCGCGCTGCTCGGTAAACAGTTCGACATCCACGGCGGCGGCCAGGACCTGCAGTTCCCGCACCACGAAAACGAGATTGCGCAATCCGAAGGCGCGCATGGCGGCACTTTCGTCAATTACTGGATGCACAATGGTTTTGTTCGCGTCGACAATGAAAAAATGTCGAAGTCGCTGGGTAATTTTTTCACGGTGCGCGAAATACTCAAAAAATACGATGCGGAGGTCGTGCGCTTTTTCATCATCCGCGCGCAGTACCGCAGTCCGCTGAATTATTCCGATGCGCATCTGGATGACGCTAAGCAGGCGCTGAGCCGGCTTTACACTGCACTGAAAGGTGTTGCGGCTGTGGTTGCTCCGGTCGATTGGGGCAATGCCTATGCGGGGCGGTTCAAGGTGGCGCTGGATGATGATTTCAATACACCGGAGGCGGTGGCGGTGTTGTTTGAGCTGGCGAATGAGGTCAACAGGTCGCACGCACCTGCGGATGCCGGACTGCTGAAATCGCTGGCTGGATTGCTCGGGTTGCTGCAGCGTGAACCCGAGGCGTTTTTGCAGGCTGGGGTGACGCAGGGGGATTGGACGCCGGAACGGATTGAAGCGGCGATTGTTGCTCGGGCTGTTGCCAAGAAGGCCAAGCAGTTTTCCGAGGCGGACCGGATACGGGATGAGTTGAAGGCTGCTGGTGTGATTCTTGAGGATAGTGCTGCCGGGACTACCTGGCGGCGTAGTTGATTCAAAGTCGCCGGGGGTAGCCCGGCGGCTAGTTACTTTCTTTTGTGCGGCCAAAAGAAAGTAACCAAAGAAAATGCCGCCCTGGTTCGTCGCCCCTTCGGGGTGCCCTGTGTTTCTCGCCGATCCGGGCGGCTGCGGAGCTCGCCCTCGCAAACTGCGCGAGGGCTCAGACAGTCCTCGCCGACGGCCCCCGGACCGGCTGCGATACTCGGCGACTCACAAGGGAGTTAGTGGTGAGTGGTCGATGTGGTTTTAATGTTTAGTGATTCGTAATTTTTTGATAAAGGAATTTTTCCTGTGACCCGCATTGCTTCTGTCAAAGCCCATGCCATTTCTGCCAAGCTCAAACATACGCTGTGGACCGCGCATGAGGAGTTGCACAGCTCGAGCGTGATCCTGGTGGAGATCAAGACCGATGATGGCCTGACGGGGATTGGTCAGATTCATGGTTCGCCGATGAAGGACATCTGCAAATACGTTGAAAAATTCGGTGAAGTCATCAAGGGCATGAATGCGACGGAGCAGGTTGCTGTGTGGGAAAAAATGCTGTCGCTGACTTCCCCACGGCCGACCGGCATGGGCGGGAGGGACGGACTGCCGCAGCCGATGTCGCGCGGTGACCGGCCGCAGATCATGGCGGCCATTGGTGGCATCGATCTGGCTTTGTGGGACATCAAGGGCAAGGCGTTTAACGTCCCCGTGTGGAAGCTGCTCGGTGGTGAGGGCAAGCCGCTGTTTACTTATGCCACCGGCGGATACTACGAACTCGATGCGCCGCTGCATGTCTGCGCCGAAGAGTTGGCGGGTTTCGTCAAGCGCGGTTATCAGGCGGTGAAACTGAAAACTGCCGGCCTGTCGATCGAGAAGGAAGTGGAACGCATCCGCCTGACACGTGCGGCGATCGGGCCCGATGTGCGGTTGATGCTGGACATGAACGCGGCCTACGATCTGGAAGACTGCATCCGTTTTGTGCATGCGGTTGAACCGTACGACATCTACTGGCTGGAAGAGCCGCTGCACTGGTACCTGCAGCCGGCGGATTTTGTCGTGCTGGCGAAAAATACGCCGATTCCGCTGGCGCATGGCGAACGCGAAATGACGCGTTTCACTGCACGCGATTTCATCAACAGCGGTGCGCTGGGTTTCATGCAGTTCGATGCCACGCGGTTTGCCGGTTTCACCGAATCGCTGCGCGTCAGCCACCTCGCCGAGCAGCAGGGCGTGCGTATCGCGCCGCATCTGGTGCCGGAAGTGCATTGCCATTTGGTGTCGGCTTTCCCGCGGCTGGGCTTCGGCGTGGAATCACATGGCAATGCCGATCGTGATCCTCTGTGGTTCGAAATGTTTACCGAGCGTGCGCAGGTCAAGGATGGCCGCGTGCACATGAATGATCTGCCGGGTTTCGGTTTCGAGATCGACTGGAAGGCCATCGAGAAATACCGGGTTTGAATATAAGTATTTGATTTTATTTATATTTTAATTTAAGGCTCAGCGCGGGAATACGGCGGCTTCAAACGCCGCTTGCTGCGCGGTGCCGGTATCATCGGCGGCTACAGGCGTCTTTTCGGGCGCATCACCAATCAAGGGAACAATCATGAATCTGGTAGTCATGGCCGGCGACGATATCGGCCCGGAAATCATCGCGGCAGCGATGGCGGTGGTGAAGGCGGCGGATGCCGAGTTTTCGCTGGGCCTGCGTTTTACCGATGTCGAAGTCGGCATGGCGAGCCATCGCAAAAACGGCACCACGCTGACCGATGCAGCACTTCAGGCCGCGATAGATGCCGACGGCGTGATCGTCGGACCCTGCGGCATGACCGACTACCCGCCGCTGGCCGAGGGCGGGCTCAATATCCCCGGCACCATCCGCAAACGCCTCGACCTTTATGCCAACCTGCGCCCGGCGCGCAGCCGCACCGGCATGCCCGATGCGCGGCGGGGACTCGACGCGCTGATCGTGCGCGAGAACACCGAGGGTTTTTATTCCGACCGCACCATGTTCCAGGGGCAGGGTGAATTCATGCCCACCGAAGACGTCGCCTTGTCGGTGCGCAAGATCACGCGCCAGGGTTCGGAGCGTATCGCCAAAGTCGCCTTTGAATATGCAGAGCGCCGCAGCAAACGCGTCACCGTGGTCGGCAAGCGCCACGTGCTGCAGATGACCGATGGCCTGTTCATGGCGCCGGCTTACGAACTGGCGAAGCAGCACAAGGACATCACCCTGCGCGAAATGGACATCGACGCGATGGCGGCAGACATCTATACCCGTCCCGAACGCCATGACGTGATCCTGATCAGCAACATGTTCGGCGACATCCTGTCGAACCTTGCCGTGGCGCTGTCTGGCGGGCTCGGCCTCGCGGCGGCGATCAATGCCGGCGACAAACATGCAATCGCCAACGCCGGCCACGGTTCGGCGCCGGACATCGCGGGTAAAGGAATAGCAAACCCAAGTGGCATGATCCTGTCGGCGGGCATGTTGCTCGAGTGGCTGGGCATCCGCCACGGCAAACCGGCGTTCCAGCAGGCTTACCTCGCGATCCAGGCTGCAGTGGATGCCGCACTGGCCGATGCCAGTGCGCGCACCGGCGACCTCGGCGGCAAGGGCAGCACGAAATCGTTTGCCGACGCCGTGGTGCGCCATCTGCGCAATCCCCGGCTGCAGGCGGTGGCTGCAGGGTAACGCAGGCAGTATCGGCAACGGGATTCGGCAGCGGGATTCAAGCGGCAAAAACACAACAAACCTGAAAACAGGAGGAGTCCGATGAAAAAAATCGCCATGTCACTCTGCGCGGCAGCCTTGCTGCTGGCTGTTGCCCCCGCGGCTGCCCAGCAGGCCTATCCCACCAAGCCGATTCGTTTCCTGGTCGGCTTCCCGCCGGGCGGCGGTACCGACATCATGGCGCGCACCGTCGCGCTCAAGCTTTCGGAAAGTGTCGGCCAGCAGGTGATCGTCGACAACCGGCCGGGCGCCAATGCCAACCTCGCTGCGGGCATCGCCTCGCGCGCGACGCCCGACGGCTACACGGTGCTGATGATTTCGTTGTCGCATGCGGTGAGCAAACCGCTCTACAAGAAACTCGACTACGATCTCGAACGCGATTTCACGCCGCTGATCAACATCTCCTCGGTGCCGATGTTCGTGGTGGTGCCGCCAGCCTCGCCGATCAAATCGGTTGCCGACCTGCTGGCGCTGGCCAGGACCAAGCCGGTGAACTATGCCTCTGCCGGCGACGGCAGTCCGGAGCATACCGCCGCTGAACTGTTCAAGGGGCTGGCCAAGATCGACATGACCCACGTGCCCTACAAGGGCGGCGCGCCCAGCGCGCTGGCACTGATTTCCGGTGAAATCCAGGTCGGCTTCAATACCGCGCCGGTGGCGGTGCCGCATATCAAGTCCGGCAAGATGCGGGCGCTGGCGGTGACCAGCGCCAGGCGCAACCCTGCGCTGCCCGATGTGCCCTCGGTTGCCGAGGCCGGGGTTCCCGGCTACGACATGATCCTGTGGTACGGCGCGGTGATGCCGGCACGCACGCCCGCGGCGGCGGTGAGCCGGCTCAACGGCGAAATCAACAAGGCCTTAAAGTTGCAGGATGTGCAGCAACGCCTGGCGGCGCTGGGCGCGGATCCCGTGGGTGGTTCCGCGGCGGAATTCGGCGCGTACATCAAGTCGGAAATCATCAAATACACCAAGGTCGTGCGCGAGGCGAAGATGCAGCAGCAGTAACTTTCCACGGCACAAAAAAAGCCGGCGCATGCGCCGGTTTTTTTATCGGGTAAGGTTCGGCTTTCGCAGGATTATTCCGCGAAAAACGCCTTGACCCGGTCCATCCAGGAATTGGCGCGCGGGTTGTGGCGCGCGGAGTCCTTGCTGCTGATGGCTTCGAATTCCTGCAGCAGTTCCTTTTGCCGCGAAGTCAGGCTGACCGGGGTCTCGACCACGACATGGCACTGCAGGTCACCGTGGCTGCTTGAGCGCACACCCTTGATGCCTTTGCCGCGCAGCCGGAAAATTTTTCCAGTCTGGGTTTCCGCCGGAATCTTGATCTTGGCGTAACCGTCCAACGTCGGGATTTCGATTTCACCACCCAGCGCCGCGGTGGTGAAACTCACCGGCATTTCGCAATGCAGGTCGTTGTGGTCGCGGGTGAACACATTGTGCGGCTTGATCTGCATGACCACGTAGAGGTCGCCCGACGGCCCGCCGTTGACCCCGGCTTCGCCTTCACCCGACAGGCGGATGCGGTCGCCTTCATCGACACCGGCCGGAATTTTGACCGCCAGTGTTTTATGTTTCTTGATGCGACCGCTGCCCGAGCAGCTGCCGCAGGGATTGGCCACCATCTTGCCGGTGCCGTGGCAGCGCGGGCAGGTCTGCTGGATCGAGAAAAAGCCCTGCTGCATGCGTACCTGCCCGTGGCCGCCGCAGGTGGCGCAGCCGGTCGGCTGTGTGCCCGGTTTCGCGCCGCTGCCGTGGCAGGTTTCACATTCTTCCAGCGCCGGAATGCGGATGCGGGTTTCGGTGCCGCGCGCGGCGTCTTCGAGTGTGATTTCCAGGTTGTAGCGCAGGTCAGCGCCGCGATATACGGTCGAACGCTGCCGTCCGCCGCCACCACCACCGAAGATGTCACCGAAAATATCGCTGAAGGCATCGCCGAATCCCGCGCCGGCCCCGGCACCTGCGCCGGCTGAAGGATCAACGCCGGCGTGGCCGAACTGGTCATAGGCCGCGCGTTTCTGCGCATCAGTCAGGATTTCGTAGGCTTCCTTGGCTTCCTTGAAGTTTTCCTCGGCCTTGGGATTGTCCGGGTTGCGGTCCGGATGCCATTTCATGGCGAGTTTGCGGTACGACTTTTTCAGGTCATCGTCGGAGGCATCGCGATTGACGCCCAGCACTTCGTAATAGTCTTTTTTCGCCATTTTTTATTCAGGAATGAGGAGTGAGGGAAGAGGATTGGGGATTGAGTGAATGGTGGGTGGCTTAAATGATCAAGGGGAAAGCTTGCGCTCCCCCCTCAATCCGCACTCCTCAATCCTGCATCCTTATTTCTTGTCTTTCACCTCTTCAAATTCCGCATCCACCACATTGCCGTCATCTTTTTTACCGGCGTCGGTCTTGGCGTCACCACCGGGAGCCGCACCCTGGGCCTGCTGGGCTTTTTGCATCTCTTCGCCGAGCTTCTGTGCGGCTTGGGCCAGCGCCTGGGTTTTCGCCTCAATCGCGTCCTTGTCGTCGCCTTTGATGGCTTCTTCGGCATCCTTCACTGCGGCCTCGATCTTCGCCTTCTCATCGGCAGCAATCTTGTCGCCATATTCCGTCAGCGATTTTTTCACGCTGTGGATCATCGCGTCGCACTGGTTGCGGGTGTCGACCAGTTCGCGCAGTTTCTTGTCTTCCTCGGCATTGGCCTCGGCATCCTTGACCATGCGCTGGATTTCTTCTTCCGAAAGACCGGAGCTTGCCTGAATCTTGATCTTGTTTTCCTTGCCGGTGGCCTTGTCCTTGGCCGACACGTGCAGGATGCCGTTGGCGTCGATGTCGAAAGTGACTTCGATCTGCGGCATGCCGCGCGGCGACGGCGGGATGTCGGTCAGGTTGAACTGGCCCAGCGACTTGTTGGCTTTCGCCATCTCGCGCTCGCCCTGCAGCACGTGGATGGTCACCGCGTTCTGGTTGTCTTCGGCGGTCGAGAACACCTGCGAGGCCTTGGTCGGGATCGTGGTGTTTTTCTGGATCAGCTTGGTCATCACGCTGCCCAGCGTCTCGATGCCCAGCGACAGCGGGGTCACGTCGAGCAGCAGCACGTCCTTGACGTCGCCCTTGAGCACGCCGGCCTGGATCGCCGCACCGACGGCCACCGCTTCATCCGGGTTGACGTCCTTGCGCGGTTCCTTGCCGAAAAAGTTCTTCACCGCTTCCTGCACTTTCGGCATGCGCGTCTGGCCGCCAACGAGGATCACGTCTTCGATGTCGGAGAGTTTGACGCCGGCATCCTTGACCGCGATTTCGCAGGGTTTGAGGGTGCGGGCGATCAGTTCCTCGACCAGCGATTCGAACTTGGCGCGGGTGATCTTGATCGCCAGGTGTTTCGGGCCGGACTGGTCGGCGGTGATGTACGGCAGGTTGATCTCGGTCTGCTGCGAGGACGACAGCTCGATCTTGGCTTTTTCCGCGGCGTCTTTAAGACGCTGCAGCGCCAGCATGTCCTTTTTCAGGTCGACGCCGGATTCCTTCTTGAATTCGTCGCACAGGTAATCCATCAGGCGCTGGTCGAAGTCTTCGCCGCCGAGGAAGGTGTCGCCGTTGGTCGACAGCACTTCAAACTGGTGCTCGCCCTCGATCTCGGCGATTTCGATGATCGACACGTCGAAGGTGCCGCCGCCGAGGTCATAGACCGCAACCTTGCGGTCGCCTTTTTTCTTGTCCATGCCGAAAGCGAGTGCTGCCGCAGTCGGTTCGTTTATGTTGCGCTTGACGTCGAGGCCCGCGATGCGGCCGGCGTCCTTGGTCGCCTGGCGCTGCGAGTCATTGAAGTACGCGGGCACCGTGATCACGGCTTCCGTGACTTCTTCACCGAGGTAATCCTCGGCGGTCTTTTTCATCTTGATCAGCACCTGCGCGGAGACTTCCTGCGCGGCGATTTTCTTGCCGCGCACTTCCACCCAGGCGTCGCCGTTGTCGGCCTTGACGATCTTGTAGGGCATCAGGTCGATGTCCTTTTGCACTTCCTTTTCTTCGAAGCGCCGGCCGATCAGGCGTTTGACCGCGTAAAGGGTGTTCTTGGGGTTGGTCACCGCCTGGCGTTTGCCCGGCGCGCCGGTGAGGATCTCGCCGTCGTCCATGTAGGCGACGATCGACGGCGTGGTGCGTGCGCCCTCGGAGTTTTCAATCACCTTCGGCTGGCCGTTTTCCATTACGGCCACGCAGGAGTTGGTGGTGCCCAGGTCGATACCGATGATCTTGCCCATGTTCATTACCTCTTAGCTGTAAATTCTGTTGCGCCGGGTGGCCGGTAAATTATTGATGCCGCTGAATAATTGACTGATCACTGTGCCGGCTGACTTGTTCTGTAATCTGGGGCCGCTGCCGTGGTTTTCAAGCGTCCGGGGCTTTGGCGACGACGACCATCGCCGGGCGGATGATCCGGTCGTGCAGCACATAACCCTTCTGCAGCACGCTGATTACGGTGTTCGGGGCCGCATCCGACGGCACCATGCTGATCGCCTGATGGCGGTGCGGATCGAATTTTTCGCCGACGGGATTGACCTCGACCACCTTGTGTTTTTCAAACGCGGCGGAGAGCTGCTTCAGCGTCAGTTCAGCGCCGCTTTTCAGGGTTTCGACAGTCGCGGTTTCAACCGTCAGCGCGGCTTCGAGACTGTCTTTGACCGCCAGCAGTTCCGCCGCAAAATTTTCAATGGCGTATTTGTGCGCGTTGGCGACATCGGTCACCGCGCGCTTGCGCATGTTTTCGGTCTCGGCCTTGGCGCGCAGCCAGGCGTCGTGGTGTTCCTGCGCGTCGAGTTCAGCCTTGCGCAGCAACTCCTCGGTCGAGGGCATGACTTCCGGCGCGGGCTTGGCGTCGGGGGGCGCAGCTTGGGCGGTGTTTTCGGGTTTCTGGTCCAGCGATTCCTGCGACATGGCGGCTCTGCGTGGTTGGATGATGCGGTCATTCATACATTGGGGGCGGTATCGGCGATTTCAAGAGTGATGGAGTTAATTCTTAACTTTTTGTTTTTATTGATATTAGTTGACGATCCCGCCGTGATTTACGAGCTCGGCGACGAAAATGCCTGCCACTTGACCGGCGCGGCGCTGGGTCGGGTGAGCGACCTGCGGCCCGAACGGTGCCGCTGTTGAGGAGCCTCGTTGCCGCCTTCGCCCGCCACGGCACCTTCGGTACGCTTCGGCACGGTGAGCTGATGACGCTAAGTCTTGGGGCGGTGAAGGCGGCGACGGAAAAATCGCCGATGGTCATGCATTGGCGCAGATTACTTCGAACCCAAACTTCACGAGTGCTTAGAAATCACTGCCGGAACGTCAGGTTGATTTTCTGAAGCAAGTGGTATGAATACTGATACGGTCGTGCCTATTTTGTATTGGCTGTCAATTTCCACAAGTCCATGGTGCATTTCAATAATCTCCTTGACCAGAGCAAGGCCCAAACCTGTGCCGGGAATTTTTCCGGAATGACTGTCAGCCCGCCAAAATCGAACAAAAGCATGGGCAACTTCATCGGTT
>CAMBCD010000028.1 GCA_945863085.1 Bordetella parapertussis | reverse complement strand
GGCCTTCGCCCAATGTCGGCGACCGGCGTCCGAATTACGTGATCATTCACCATACCAGCAATGACACGGTTGAACGCGCGCTGGCCACGCTGACCAGCCCCGCGCGCGGTGTCAGCGCACATTACCTGATCGCGCGCGACGGCCGGATCATTTATCTGGTGGATGAACTGAAACGCGCCTGGCATGCCGGTGATTCGTACTGGGGCGGCAATCGTGACATCAATTCGTCCTCGATCGGCATCGAGCTCGACAACAACGGGCGCGAGCCTTTTGCCGGGGCGCAGATCACGGCATTGATGGCCCTGCTCGCGGATCTGAAATCGCGCTGGAACATTCCGGCGGCGAACGTGCTCGGCCACGGTGATGTGGCGCCGGGGCGCAAGGTCGACCCCAGTGCATTGTTTCCGTGGCGGCGGCTGGCCGCGGCAGGTTTCGGTTTGTGGTGTGAGCCGCCGTACGATCCTGCACCGGCAGGTGCGGATGACACGACGCTGCTCAGTGCGCTGGGTTTCGACGTGACGGTGCCGTGGTCGGCGGTGGCGGCGTTCAAACGCCACTGGGCGGTGGAAGATAATGTTACGGGCGAAAGCGTCCCGGAACTGACCCCTGAGCAGCGCGGCCTGCTGCAGTGCCTGATCCGCAAACAGCAGGCGGGGTAGACGCGGCTTTACCGGCGCGCGTTAGAATGCGGCCACCACTCGTTCCCGGAGGAGGGATCATGACGGTGAGGCTCGGGCTGATGGTGCCCGCCAACAATACGACCATGGAACCGGAGCTGCTCGACTGGCTGCCCGGTTCGCAGTGCCGCACGCTGCGCATTCCGCGCGGCAAGGGCCTGCTCGGTCCCGCGGAAATTCCCGCTTATGTCGCGCAGGCGCTGGAACTGGCGCGCGATTACGATCCCGCGCAGACCGATATCGTGGCCTACGGCTGCACGGCAGCCGGTTTTATCGGCGGCCCGGCACGGGATGCGGAAATCCAGGAAAAACTTGCCGCGATTACCGGCAAGCCGGTGGTGACCACTGCCAGTGCGATGATCGAGGCGCTGCGCCACATCGGCGCCAAACGTATTGCCGTGGTGACGCCATACCTCGACCTGGTCAATGAAAGGCTGCGCGCCTATCTCGAGCAGTCCGGCATCACGGTGCTGCAACTGGCGAGTTTCAGGGCGGAAACCACGGACGAACTCGCGGCGATTACAGGGCAGCAGATCGCGGCGCTGGCGTGCGAGACCATGACGCCTGAGGCCGATGCGCTGTTCATCGCCTGTTCGCAGTTGCCGACCCGCGACATCATGCCGCGGCTCGAACGTGAATTCGGCAAGCCGGTGTGGTCGTCGATCAAGGCCACGGCCTGGCATGCGGAGCGGGTGCTGACGGGCAAGGCGGCGGTTGCGGTCTGAATAAATAACTGGAGGAGTGATGATGCGTTTCATGTTGAAAGTGGTGGCCGCTGCTGTATCCGCTGCGTTGTCCTGCGCGGCGATGGCGCAGAATTTTCCGGTGAAGCCGGTGCGCATCGTCGTGCCCTTCCCGCCGGGCGGGGGCGTGGATATCGTTGCGCGCGTGGTCGGGCCGAAACTCGCGATGCAGTACGGCCAGCAGGTGATCGTCGAAAATCGTGCCGGTGCGGCCGGCATCATCGGCACTGAATTCACTGCGCGCGCCGCGCCTGACGGATACACCTGGGCGATTGCGACACTGGGCAATCTCGCGGCCAACAAACATCTGTACCCGAAAATGGCAGTGGATCCGCTGAAGGATCTCGCTGCAGTGACGCAGGTGGTGGATGTGCACTTCGTGATGGTGGCGCATCCGTCGCTGCCGGCGAAAACCGTGCCGCAGCTGATCGCACTGGCCAAAGCACGGCCGGGTGAAATCACCTATGCGTCTTCCGGCGCGGGTGGTGCGCCGCACCTGGGCGGGGAACTCTTCAACCGCCTGGCCGGCGTCAAGATCACCCATGTGCCGTACAAGGGCAGCGGCCCGAGTTTTGCCGACCTGCTGGGCGGGCATGTGTCACTGACCTACGACAGCATGCTGCAGGCGCTGCCGTACATCCGTGACAAAAAACTGGTGGCGCTGGGTGTGCTCGGCGGCAAACGTGCCGCGGCGCTGCCCGATGTGCCGACCATCGCCGAGCAGGGCGTGAAGGGTTACGAACTGACCAACTGGTTCGGGCTGGTGGTGCCGGCGGCGACGCCGAAAGACCTGATCACGCGTATCCACGGTGATTTCACCAAAGTGCTGCAGGAAAAGGAAATCCGCGACAAGATCACCGGCATGGGCGCCGACGTGGTGGCCAATTCACCGGAACAATTCGTCACGTTCTGGCGCAACGAGTCGGAGAAGTGGGGAAGGGTGATTCGGGAGGCGAATATCCGCGCGGAGTAATTTTGGTAACTGGTAATTGGTGAAATAGTGGAGCCACTCCACGACCAATTACCAGTCACCAATTACCAATCACCGTGCTCAGCGCAAAGCGCTGAGCAATCCCAGTGCCTTGTCCATCGAGAATTTGCGCGTGTCCGGGCTGTAGGCCTGGGCATTCTCCGGCATCATGTAGCCGTGCAGGATGCCGGGGAAGATATGCACTTCCAGGCTGTCCAGGGTTTTGGCTTTGGCGACGTACGCGGCCTGCACATCCGGCGGGGCGGCGGTGTCCTGGTCGCCCCAGATCAGGCAGACCGGTTTGCTCAGGCCGTCGAATTCCTGGATGAAGTCCTTCATCTGCGAACTGTGGCAGCCGATGCCGGCGTCGTAACCGAGGCGCTTGGGGCCGAGGATCGCAAACGGACCGCCGAAACAGAAACCCATCGCGACGGCGCGGCCGTTGTGCTGTTTCAGCTGGCGCACCGCGAGCAGCGTGTCGGCCATGTCGGTTTCACCGGACTTCAGCACCGGCATCCGCGGTTGCGAGCGTTGTCCGGCGCGTTCATCGCTGCGCGGCAGCGGGCCGGGGATGGTGCGCCAGAACAGGTCGGGTGCCGCGGCGAGATAACCCGCTGCAGCGAACTCGTCGGCTATGCCGCAGATGTCGGCATTGACGCCGTGCACTGCAGAGGCCAGCACGATGGCCGGCACTTTGTTGTTGCTGGCGGGTTTGGCGATGTAGCAGTCGAATTCGCCGTTGTTGCGCGAGCGGACCTTGATGGTTTTGCCGGGCATGGGCGGGTTCAGTCGATCGCGAGCAATTCGACTTCAAACACCAGCGTGGCGTTCGGCGGAATCACGCCGCCCGCACCGCGCGCGCCGTAGCCGAGGGCAGGCGGTATCGTCAGTTTGCGTTTGCCGCCGATTTTCATGCCCTGCACGCCTTCGTCCCAGCCGCGGATCACGCGGCCGCCGCCCAGCGGAAACACGAAGGGATCATCGCGGTCCTTGCTCGAATCGAATTTTTTGCCGTCGGTCAGCCAGCCGGTGTAATGCACGGTGACTTCAATGCCGGCGGTTGCTTCTGCGCCGTCGCCGGTGACGAGGTCTTCGATGATCAGGCCGCTTGCGGTGGTGGTCGATGCCATGGATGTTCCCTGTTCAGATCAGATAGAGGCTGCATTATAAGCCCCGCGCGTCCGGGCGCAGAAACAGGGTCAGGCCATGGTCTTTACGGGGCCGTGGCCTTGCGGATTTTCTGGTAGCGGTCGGTGGCCAGCGTGATGCGGCCCCAGTCGATGGTGGTCGTGGTGCCGTCGAGTTTGACGGTGAAGTCCCTGAGGTCCCATTCCGCGAATTTCGAGGGATAACGCGAGCGGTGGGCCTTGATGGTTTCGCTGCGGCTGCGTGCCGGCGGGCCGTATTTTCTGGTGAGCGTTTCCAGTGCCGTGCCCTGTCCCTGGATGCCCCAGGTGTTGATGTGGATGGCTTCGATGATGCCGTTGGCCACCTCGACCGTCATTTCGCCGCGCGCCCAGGGCGTGGACGAGTTGTGCGGATAGAACAGGTGATATTGCTCGGCGCCCCAGGCTGTTTTCGCAGTCAGCGATTCGGCGTAGCAGTGGCGTTTGGTCATGGTGTCTTCGCCGCGCGCGCAGGCGGGGTACAGAAAGCGCGTGCCGAGTTCGACATCGAACATGGTTTTGGCAGGATCGGCGGCGCCGGCGATGGCGGGGAGCAGCAGCGCGGTGATCAGCAGATGGCGTAATGTTTTCATTGGCGTCATGATACGTGGATATCAGATCAGACAGCGGAGTCGGCTTTGGGTTCATGGCAGGTGTATATCGCGCGTTGCGCGGACGGAACGCTGTATACGGGCATTGCGCGCGATGTTGAAAAGCGCATTGCCGAACACAATGCCGGCAAGGGCGCGGCAGCCAATTACACGCGTGCACGGCGGCCGGTGGTGCTGGTGTACCAGGAGGCGGCTGCAGATCGTTCCTCAGCGAGCAAACGCGAATACCGGATCAAGCAGCTGAGTCGCGCCGAGAAGCTGGCGTTGGTGCTCGCTTCAGGCGGCAACCGTACGATGACGGCTTAGCAGCATCACCAGCAGCAATGCGGCTGCAGCCCAACAGGCCGCCGGCAACCAGGCCAGCGCCTGCTGCAGGCCGCTGTCCTGGTTGAGTTGGGTGGCGATCATCAGGATGCGCAGCATCGCGGCGAAGGCGAACATCGAGAACATGCCGCCGGTGGCATAACCTTCGCGCCCGCTGCGCCCGAGCAGGATGGCGGCGCCGAAGGCGCCGAACATCACCGCAGCCCATGCCGCGCCCGCGGCGAGTTGTGCGGCGATCAGCAGGCCCAGCGATCCGGCCTGCGTGGCGTAGAACACGGCGGCGGCGCCGACCGCTGCACCCGCAGCGAGCACCTTGAAGTCACCGTGGCGACGGATCAAATACGTCAGCGGCAGCATCGCGAGGTTGAATCCCACCCAGAACACGGGCATCAGCTGGCCGAGGTCGGCGGCCGGGACGAAACGCAGATACTGTGGCGCCGAACTCAGCGAAAAATGCACCTGGAAACCCAGCGCGGTGAGGGCAACGATGACAAGGAATGCGGCAATCGGCAGCGGTTTGCGTGCGGACGGCTCTGCCACCGGTGCGGTTGCCGTTGCGAGATGACGTTCCGCCCAGGCCAGTGCCCACGCAGTCACCGCCACTGCAATCGAAGCCAGTGCAAACGGCAGCCGCGCATCGGCATCGCGCAACACGCCGGTGAGGTAAGGCGCAATCGCACCTGCAATTCCGAAACCGAACAGCCATAACCCGGCGATGACGGGTTGCGCGCCGGCCCCGGCGTATTTGCCGATCAGCATCAGCGGTGGTGCGCGCAGTGCCGACGAAGTGACGGTCCACAGGAAGGTCAGTACGAGGAACAGCAGCGGGCTTGCGAGTGGTGCGGCAAACGGCAGCAGCAGGAAGGCGAGTGCTGAGAACAGCGTGATCAGCGCCAGCCGCGGGCCGAGTTGGCCTACGATGCGCGACATGCGATCGGCTTTTGCGCCCATCAACCAGTCGGCAATCACGAACACCAGCTGGTCGGCAATCAGTATCCACAGGATCCACGACTTGGGGATGCCGGCTTCGGCGGCGAGCCGCGGCAGGAAAATGATGTAGACCGTCCACGCCAGCGTAAAAAACAGCTGTAGCACTGCGAAATAAATGCCGACGCGCGGGGTGATGGTGTTCATGGTGGCGCCGGCAGTTTGACGAAGCGCGCGGCGTCGGTCAATCGGCTAACATCGTTGTTGAATCCATTGAAGGCAGAACCCACCATGACCGACATCAACCAGGCTGCGCCCGACGTTTTTGCCGCGGCGCATACGCGGCGTTCCATCCGCGCCTACAAATCCGATCCGGTGCCGCCGCAGACCCTGCGCGACATCGTGGAACTCGGGCGCCATGCGCCCAGCGGCTCGAACATCCAGCCCTGGCGGGTGCATGTGCTGACGGGCGCGAGCCTGCGGCGCGTGGGTGGCGCGATCCAGTCGGCGTTCCTCCATGAGGAGCCCGGCCACAAGCGCGATTACGATTACTACACCGATCCGGTGTTCGAACCCTATCTGAAACGGCGCCGCGAATGCGGCTGGGGGCTGTACGGCATCCTCGGCATCGGCCGCGGCGACCATGAAAAGTCAAAAGCCTATCGCACCAGCAACTACACTTTCTTCGGCGCACCTGCCGGCTTGATTTTCACCATCGAACGCAAACTGGAGAAGGGCAGCTGGCTGGATTACGGCATGTTCCTTCAGACACTGATGCTGGCGGCGCGTGCGCGAGGGTTGCACACTTGTGCCGAAGCGTCGATCGCGAGTTACCCGGATGTGGTGCGGCGCGAGTTGGGTTTGAGCAACGACTGGGTGGTGATCTGCGGCATGGCGATGGGATATGCCGACACTGCGGCGGTGGTGAATACTTTCCAGCCCTCGCGTATCACGCTCGCTGAATACGCCAGCTTCCTTGATTGAAAACAACTAATAAAAACAATAACTTATGGATGAAACACGCGGTTGCCCGATCGCGGCGGCTGTATCTGCAGATGGCACCAGCCGGGGGTGGCATCCGGATGTTCCAGCCATAAACCGAGTTCTTCGAGTGTATCGAGATTGGTCAGGCACCAGGCATCGAGCGCACCGTTGCGGTCTTCGAGATCAATGGCGAGGCAACTGAGATGTTTGCTGCCTTTCGCGGCGCCGGGCACCGCGGCATTGACTGTTGCCGGCCGCCAGCCTGAAGTCACTTTGCGCATCAGGCCGGCACGACGCAGCAGGCGATTGACGCGGCGCAGGGTCTCGCGTGCATTGGCGCGTATTTCGCGGGTCAGTTCGCTGCGATGGGATTTATCGCGACCCATGTAGTAGTCGGCGAGTTTCAGCGCGGGAGGGCGTTTGCGGGTGATCATGTTCAGCATGGATTCTAGCGCAGGGTTAGAATCGCGGGCTCATGGACCTGCTGATACACGCCACACTGACCATCACCGGCGCACGCGAACAGCTGCCGGCGGCCGACGCGCGCATCAAGGCGCTGCTGGTCGAGGAAATTTTTGCCGGCGAATTCGAGGAGCATCACGGCGACGACGCGCTGTCCTATGACTTCAAAGTCCAGGGCGGCATTCCCTTTCCGGCTTTCGCCGCGGCATCGCTGGAATTTCCGGAACTGAAGATCGCCGCGGAATGGGTCAATGTCGCCGCCGGCCGCAAGGGCCGCGCCCTGCTGACCAATGGCGCCATCGCAGAACATGTCGAGGAGGCCCTGGTCGCCGGCAGCGCTGAAACCCGCAACCGTTATTTGCGCGCAGCACCCGACGGCACACTGCAACTGGCCTTTGCGCTCGTGCGGCGCGGCCGCGGCGAGTGGGCGGGATATGTGTTGAACCACGAGCGCGATGCGGTGTTCCGCATTACGCGCGATGGCGACGCCATCGAGCTGCTGACCACCGAGGGCGCCGCGGAATGGGCTTATGCGTGGCGGCTGAATGGCCCGGACGACACACCATCACCGGCAGCGCTGGCGCAGGCCGTTGAGCCGGGGCTGTATGCAGAACTGGAGCAACTCGCGCAGGACTATGTGACGGAATGGTTCTGGCTGCGCACGGCGCCGGCGGCGGACAATGCGATTGAACTAGACCGTTATGCGCGTTACGGCTACACGGTGCGCGAAGCCAATGTGCGTGCCGCAAAGCTGCACCGGCTGCGCAGTGAACTCGCAGCGACGGATACGCTGGAATATTCGACGCTGGATGCGGATTGCGCGTGGATCCGGGATTTACTGCTTAAGTGCTGGTGACTGGTAACTCGTGGTGTCCTGGCCAATTACCAATTACCAGTCACCGCCTAGACCGCCACTGCCGAATCAAAAGATACCCCCCCAGCATGCCACCCAAGTGCGCAAAATGCGCGACGCCGGCCTGGGTGCCGGTAACGCCGAGGTAGAGTTCAACCAGTCCATAGAGCGTCACGAACAGCCACGCCGGCATGGGGATCGGCGGGAAAATCAGCAGCACCATGCGTTTCGGGAAAATGAGGCCGTAGGCGAGCAGCAGGCCGAACACGCCGCCGGATGCGCCCACCGTCGGCAGGGCAGGGCCGCCGCTGAAAGCCGACATCGCCAGCTGCGTCAATGCCGCGGCAAACACGCAGCCCAGGTAATAGATCAGGAAGCGCCGCGATCCGAACAGCTGTTCGATCTGTCCGCCGAACATGTACAGCGCCAGCATGTTGAAGCCGATGTGGATCAAGCCGCCATGCAGGAAGCCGTAAGTGATGACCTGCCATGGCAGGAATCCGGCGCCGAACGATGCCGGCGTGTGGAAGGGCCACAAGGCAAACCAGATGATCAGCAGGTCACCGAACACCTGCTGCAACAGGTAGACGGTGACGTTGATGATCAGCAGCAGGCGGGTGATGGGCGGCAGAAACATGCCCCGATGGTACTACGGCGCGGGCGTTTTACGGCGAAGCCCTTATCTGCTTCACGCCAATACGGGTGGTAACAGCGGTGCGAGTTTGGCGCGTTCTGCGGTGGCGCTGCCGTTCAGTGCGAAGCCCAGCAGTTTGCCGTCAGCGGCGACGAACAGGGATTTGACGCCGTCGGCGGTGGCTTCGACCTGCCAGCTTCCCTCGGCGCCAAAGGCGGGAGGAGAAACGATGGTCGGGCAGGCAGGGGTTTTGACCATCACCGGCATCGCAGGAAAAGAGACCGCTGTGCGCTTGCCCGCCAGCGTCTGCGCCAGCGCGCGCGTGGCGTGCATGATCGGCATCACATAAGGCATTACCAGGCCTTCGATTTCAGCGCAGTCGCCGAGGGTGTAAACATCGGGCGCGCTGGTTTCGAGATGACGGTTGGCGACGATGCCGCGCTTGACCTGGATGCCGGCCGCAGCGGCAATGGCGGTGCGTGGTTTCAAGCCGACCGCGGACAGCACGACATCGACCCGCAGCACATTGCCGTTGGCCAGCTTGACGGCATAACCGGTCTCCGCGCGGTCCACGGCCTGCACACTGGTGCCGAGATGCCATTGCACGCCGAGTGCGGCGAGCCTGGCCTGCAGCAGCGCGCCGCCTTCCGGCGGCAGCAGCCGGCCCAGCGCCTGCTGCGCGATGTCGATGATGTCCACGCCGTAACCGCCGCTGGCGAGATCATTTGCGAATTCGCAGCCGATCAGGCCGGCGCCGATGATGGCGATGCGTTTTTTGCCGGCGATGGTGCTGCGGAAACGCGCGTAGTCGTCGAGGTCGTTGACGGTCAGGATATTGTCGGCGCCGCTGCCAGAGATCGGCAGGCGGATCTGGTCGGCGCCCAGCGCCAGCACCAGTTTGGAGTACGCCAGCGTTTCATCGCCGATGCGCAGCGTATGCGCAGCGGTGTCGATGGCATCGACGGCCGTGTGCGCGCGTACCGTGGCATTGAGTTGTGTTGCCATCTGTTCCGGTGTGTTCAGTGCAATGGCTTCCGAGGTTTTTTTCGAGGCCAGCGCATTGGACAGCATGGGCTTGGAATAAAACGGGCTGCTGTCGGCGGCGATGATGACCAGGGGTGTTGCGGTGTCGAGTTTGCGCAGCTCTTTGGCGGTGTTGTAACCTGCGAGGCCGCTGCCGATGATGATGATTGGATTCATTTTGGTTCCATGGAAAATCAGCGCTGCATGTTATCAAACCGTACCATGACCTGCTTTGCTGTGTTGCGGTGTACAACACCCGTCCCGCGCAGGGCGGGACGGGGTATTGCGTGTTACTTGCTTTGTTACGTGCTTAAGCGGCTTTCAGCGCCATCTCGAAGTCGGCTTTGGCGACACCGCACTCCGGGCAGGCCCAGTCTGCGGGGATGTCTTCCCAGCGGGTGCCGGCCTTGATGCCGTGTTCCGGATCGCCTTCGGCTTCGTCATAAACGTAACCGCAGACAATGCATTCCCATTTGCGAAGTTCAGTCGTCATGTTCATTTCTCCTTAAGCGGCTTTGACACGTGCCAGCGTGGCACGGTAGTGGTTGGCGTGGCGTTCCTCGACCTTGGCCAGTGCGGCAAAACGTTTTGCGGCCTTGGCGAGTGTTTGCTGGAAACGCGCGGCATGTTCTTTCGATTCCTCGATCTGCTCGTCCATTTCCTTCACCGCGGCGTGGTTGCCTTCCTGCTCGGCGAGGTGGCGGAACTGCGGATACATTTCGGTGTATTCGTAGGTCTCGCCGGCAATCGCCATGTCCAGCGCCTTGGCGGGGGTCAGTTCGGTTTTCGGGTAGAGCAGGTCGAGGTGGCCGAAGGCGTGCTGCACTTCCTGCGCTGCGGTTTCTTCGAACACTTTGGCGGTTTCAATGTCGCCCTGTTCGCGGCTGATCTTGGCGAAATACATGTACTTGATGTGTGCCATGGATTCGCCGGCGAAGGCGGCTTCGATGTTTTTGATGGTCACTGATTCGGCTTTCATCTGCATCTCCTGTGGTTGAAAAGTGGCGTGTCTTGCAACGCTTGGAGTGCATTCTGGTCGCCGCGGGTTGATTAATCCAATTGATTGTTATTAAATAATCAATAGTCATTGGCTATATTAAGGGTTAATTTATAACTCATTGTTTTTAAACATTATTTATTCTTTACCGGGGTGGCGCCGTGGAGCTCGCAGGCCGTCACTGCATCGCGGATGACATCAAGGGCGGCGCTGCGCGGGAAACTCGAGCGCGACGCCAGCACCACCCGGCGGTCGGGCACCGGGCGCGAGAACGGGACATAGGTCAGCAGGTCGGCCGCTACGCGTTTGGCCGGGACGGCCGAGGCCGGCAGCACGGTCATGCCCATGCCCGAGGCCACCATCAGGCGGATGGTTTCCAGCGATGAACCTTCAACGGTTTGCTGCAGCGAGCCCGGTGTTGCGCTGGAGCGGTTGAGCGCCGGGCAGGCATTGAGCACCTGATCGCGGAAGCAGTGGCCGGTGCCGAGCAGCAGCAGGCTTTCGCCGGCGAGTTCCTCCGCAGCGATGGATTTGCGCGCGGCCCAGGCATGCGTTTTGGCTAGGGCGACGACAAAGGCTTCGTCGTAGAGGGGGGTCACGGTGATGCCAGCTTCACTGAACGGGAGTGCCACGATGGCGGCGTCGATGTCGCCGCGTTTCAGCCGCTCGGACAGGGTCGCGGTGTAATTTTCCTCAAGAATCAAGGGCATTTTCGGTGCGCGCCGGCGCAGCACCGGGATCAGTTGCGGCAGCAGGTAGGGTGCTATGGTGAATATGACACCCAGCTTGAGCGTGCCTTCCAGCGGGTCGCCGGTGGACTTGGCGATGCTGCGAATTTTGTCGGCTTCCTCCAGCGTGCGCTGGGCCTGCTCGACGACACGGCCGCCGGCCACAGTGACCGTGACTTCGTTCGGGCCGCGCTCGAAAATCTGCACGCCCAGTTCCTCCTCGAGTTTTTTGACCGCCACCGACAGCGTTGGCTGGCTGACGAAACAGGCTTCTGCGGCGCGGCCGAAATGGCGTGCATGGGCGACGGCGACGATGTAACGCAGTTCAGTGAGGGTCATGGCGGCGGAACTTTACCGGAAACACCGGGTCTAGTTGCTGTGAGCGTTGTGCCCGGCCGAGCTTGATTTTTAAATCCCCTAAAAATCAATGGCCTGTGCGGAACGTGAGCAAACGCATGTAGGATCCTCAAGGGCGCTTCCCCGGCGCCCTTTTTTTTGCCAGACTGCAAGCTCAGGCCCGCTTTTTTGCATCTCAACTGCCAGGAATTTTCCAGGCTTCTTCCTTGGATACCCCGGGTGGCGGGGTGAACAGGATCTGGGTTTCACCGAGGAGTTTGGCAGCTCCCCCCCAGGCGTCCGCGGCCTTGCGCTGGTCGGCTTTGGCGCGGGCATCGACCGCCTCGGGATCACAAATTGCGCGAAGTTTTTTCTCCAGAGCCTGCACGATTCCCGGAGCGCCGGCGGCCAGATCGCGGGTTTCGTCCGGATCTTTTGCCAGATCAAACAGTTGTGCCGGCATGCTGACGTGGTAGATGAGTTTCATCGCGCCGTCGCGCAGAACAAAGGCGCCGGCCTTCGAGCCTTGCGCATGATATTCGGCGAAAGCGAGCCGCTGTGTTTCCTGGCCACCGATGGCCGGCCACAGGTCAATGCCGGGCAGGTCATGGTCTGCCGCAGTGAGCCGCGCACCGGCAGCGGCGACCAAGGTCGGAAACAGGTCGACGTGGGACGCAAACTGTTGCACGACGCGGCCCTGCGGCACACCCGGGCCGGCCACCAGCAGCGGCACGCGGATCGCGCCTTCGTAAAGATTTTTTTTGCCGAACACGCCCTGTGCGCCGAACAGTTCGCCGTGATCGCTGGTGTAGGCGATGCGGGTGTTGCCCAGGAGGCCCAGTTCCTCCGCGGCATTTAATACTTCACCCATCTGTTCGTCGAGGTGGGTGATCAGTCCGAAATAACCCGCAGCGATGCGGCGCAGCGCGGCTTCATCGGTCATCACCCGCATGCCGTCCATGTGGCGCAGGAATTCCACGGCGGGATGTTCGGGGCGTTCGCCCTGGCGGAACGCGGGCGGCAGCGGCATTTTCGACTCGGGATACAGGTCCCAGAAACGCTGCGGCACAGTGAACGGCGGATGCGCGCTGATGTAGGACACATACAGCACCCAGGGCTTGCCGCCGGCATTGGCATGCTGTTTCAGCCAGGCCACGGCCCTGGCAGTGATGTCACGGTCATAGTCCTGGTAATGCGTGGCGCCGACGCCGGAGCGTTCGATATAGAGTTTCCAGAAACTGCCGTCGTCCTTGGCGGGTTCCGTGCCGTAACCGCGCAGCAGGTTCTTGATCGCACCCTTGCCCTCGTGCAGATGCATGGGCACGATTTCTTCAGTGAAGCCGTTGTCGTCTTCGCTGGAGCGATAGTGCAGCTTGCCCACCGCCGTTATGTTGTGGCCCTGTTCGCGCAGGCGATGATGCCAGGTCGGTATTTTTCCATCGTAGGTGAGGGCGTTGTCCCAGTAACCGGTCTGGTGCGGATAACGGCCGGTGGCGAGGCTGGAGCGCGACGGGCAGCACAAGGGGCTGCTGCAATAGGCGCTGGCAAAACGCACGCCGCGCGCGGCAATGCGGTCCATCACCGGCGTCTGCACCAGGGGGTGACCCTCGCAACCCATCAGCTGGCCGTTGTGGTTGTCGGACTGGAACAGGATCAGGTTGGCGGCTTGGGTCATGGCGTTTTGCAATCGAGGTTTTCAGTCGAGCTTGATGCCGGCCTGTTTGCCGACGTTGGCGATGCGTGCGCGTTCGGCTTTCATGAACGCCATGAATTGTTCGGGTGATTCGGGGCTGGGCGTGGCGCCATTCTTGTTCATTTGCGCCCTCGAGTCCGGATGGTTCAGTGCGGTCATCAGTTCCTTGTGCAGGCGCTGGGTGATCGCCGCCGGCGTGCCTTTGGCGACGGTGATGCCCCACCACTGCACGATCTCGTAACCGGGCACGGTTTCGGCCATGGTTGGCAACTCGGGCAGCAGCGGATCGCGTTGTGCGCCGGTGGTCGCCAGCACCTTGATGCGCCCGGCGCGCCCATGCGGTATCGCCACCAGCGGCGAGGTGATCAGGAACTGGATCTGCCCGCCCATCATGTCGGATAGCGCCAGTGCGGCGCCCTTGTAGGGAATGTGCGTGGTTTTGACGCCGGCGAGCACGTTGAACATGGCGCCGGCGAGGTGGGCCGGCGTGCCGTTACCCGCAGAGCCGAAGTTGAGCTGGCCCGGCTTGTCCCTGGCCAGCTTGACCAGGTCGGCGACGGAATTGACACCGAGGTTGGCGTTGACCGTGGCCACGTTCGCCACCCAGGCGATGCGCGACAGGTGCGTGAAATCGCGATCAACGTCGTACGGCAGTTTGCTTTTGAGAACCGGCAGCGAGGCAAAGTTCGTTGCGGTTGCCAGCAGCAGGGTGTGGCCGTCGGGTGCCGCGTTCCTGACGATTTCCACGCCGATGACACCACTGGCGCCGCCGCGGTTGTCGATGACCACCTGCTGCTTCAACTGCTCCGACAGCCGGGCGCCGACGATGCGCGCGAGGATGTCCGGGGAGCCGCCGGCCGGGCTCGGTACCAGGAAGCGGATCGGTTTGTTCGGGTATGCCTGTGCGATTGCGACAGACGCTGCCAGTGCCAGTGTGATGCCGGTGATGAAGTGACGCAGAACGTAATGCATGGTCTCCTCCTGGTCGTTTTTTATTGCTGTTTAATAGTATGAAGCCTTAGATCCCGGCGGCGGCGAATAACGGAAGGTGCCGCGTTTCAGGATGGCGTCCTCGCCGCCGAATTTTGCGATCATCGCTTTCTGGTCGGCTTTGGCCATTTTGTCGGCGGCTTCCGGATTGACGACTTTGCGCAGCGCGGCCTCGCATTCGGCAATCACCGCCTTGTGTGCAGGATCGCGGCCGAGATCGCGGCGTTCCTGCGGGTCGTTTTTCAGGTCAAACAGCATCGGCGGCAGCGTCGCGTAATGGATGTATTTCCACTGGCCATGGCGGATCATCGATGCACCGCAGACCGCGCCGGCAGCATGGTATTCGGAGAGGATGGTGCGCGCCGGCACCAGGCCCTGCGCGACATCGATCAGCGAGTTGCCCGGCAATTTGGCATCATCAGGGTGCGACTTTGCGCCCAGCGCATGGATGAAAGTCGGGAAACCGTCGGCCAGCGTCACCGGTGTGTCGCAGACGCTGCCCTGGGGTACGCCGGGGCCGGCGATGATCATAGGGATGCCCGCGGATTCCTCGTACATGGTCGATTTGCCCCACATGCCGCGGGTGCCGAGGTTGTCGCCGTGGTCCGATGAATAAACGACGCGGGTGTTGTTCATCAGCCCGGTTTCCTCCAGTGTGCGCAGGATCTGCCCGACGTTGTGGTCGAGGAAGGAAGTCAGGCCGAAGTAGGCGGCAATCGCGCGGCGCACCATCGGCTCATCAAAGGCATCGTCGTAACAGAGGCATTTGCGCATCGCATCAGTGAAGGGGTGTTGCGGGCGCTGGTCTTTTGCGTACATATTGGGCCAGGGCACCGCGTCTTCCGGATACATGTCGTAGAACTGCGGTGGTGCGATCAGCGGGAAATGCGGCGATACAAAACCGACATACAGCGCCCAGGGTTTGGTTTTTAACGCCGGCGCTTTCTGTTTGAGCCATTTGATGGTTTCTGCGGCAATGCTGCTGTCGTACTTGGTGTATTCCGATTCGCCCTTGCCGGCTTCCGGGCCGAGGTTGGCGGAGCCGGGGCGCCGCGGCAGTTCCTCGCGGATGAGTCCCAGAAGATCGCCCACGCCGTTGACGATGTGCAGCGGCAGGATTTCCTCGTCGAAGCCGTTCCTTTTGGCATCCGAATCGAGGTAATGCAGTTTGCCGATGGAGGCGACATGGTGGCCCTGCGCCATCAGGCGGTGACCCCAGGTCGGGATCTTGCCGTCATAGGCGATGGCGTTGTCCCAGTAACGGATGTCGTGCACATAACGCCCGGTCGCGAAGGCGGCGCGCGCCGGCACGCAGATCGGGCAATTGGTATAGGCGGAGGTGAAACGCGTGCCGCGCGCGGCCAGTGCGTCAAGGTTCGGGGTCTTGATCATCGGATGGCCGGCGCAGCCGAGCACACGTTTGTTGTGCTCGTCGGACATGATGAAAATCAGGTTGGTGGCTTCGCTCATGGTGC
>CAMBCD010000027.1 GCA_945863085.1 Bordetella parapertussis | reverse complement strand
TGCCACCCGCTGTTTCCACCAGACTTGCGCATGATTAAAGCACAATTTCAATGACTTGGCCGACCTTCCGGCGCCTTACTTGCCCATTGCCAGCATCAGCTGGTTCAACCGTTTGACGAAACCGGCCGGATCCTCAAGCTGGCCACCCTCGGCGAGCAGGGACTGGTCAAACAGCACCGCGGCAAAATCCCCGAAGCGTGACTCATCGGTTTCCGCCTGCAGACGCTGCAGCAGCGGATGTCCGGCGTTGATTTCAAGTATCGGTTTCGCCATCGGCACTTTCTGCCCCGCCGCTTTCAGCATGCGTTGCAGCCCGGCGGTCATGTCCTGCTCATCCGCCACCAGGCAGGCCGGGGACTCGGTCAGGCGCAGGGTCACACGCACTTCCTTGACCCGCTCCCCCAGCGCCTTGGCAATGCGTTCGGTCAGCGCCTTGTGCTGTTCCGCGGCCTCGCTCTGCGCCTTTTTCTCCGCCTCATCCTCGAGTTTGCCGAGGTCCAGCGCGCCGCGCGCCACCGACTGCAGCGGCTTGCCTTCGAATTCGGTGAGAAAGGACATCATCCACTCATCGACCCGCTCCGACAGCAACAGCACCTCGACGCCTTTTTTGCGCAACACCTCGAGGTGCGGGCTGGCCTTGGCCGCAACGAAGGATTCAGCCGTGACGTAATAAATCTTTTCCTGTTCGGGCTTCATCCGCGCCACGTAATCCGCCAGCGACACTTCCTCGTCAGCCGTATCTTTCAGGGTCGACGCAAAACGCAGCAGCCTGGCGATGCGATCGCGGTTGGCCTGGTCTTCGCCGATGCCTTCCTTGAACACCCGGCCGAATTGCTGCCAGAAGATTGCGAACTTCTCCTTCTGGTTTTCCGCGAGGTCCTCGATCATCGACAGCACGCGCTTGACCGAGGCCGCGCGGATGGTTTCGATGTCCTTCGATTCCTGGAGGATTTCGCGCGACACGTTCAACGGCAGGTCGGCGGAATCGATGACACCGCGCACAAAACGCAGGTAATGCGGCATCAGATTGTCGGCGTCGTCCATGATGAATACGCGTTTCACATACAGCTTGATCCCCCGCCGCTGCTCACGGTCCCACAGGTCGAAGGGCGCACGTGCGGGGATGTAGAGCAGTTGCGTGTATTCCTTGCGCCCCTCGACCTTGTTGTGCGACCAGGCCAGTGGCGCTTCGAAATCATGTGAAACATGTTTATAGAACTCGACGTACTGCTCGTCACTGATGTCGCTTTTCGACCGCGCCCACAATGCGCCGGCCTGATTGACGGTTTCATCCTTGTCGGTGCTGCGGTATTTCGAAGAATCCTGGTCCCACTCTTCCTCTTTCATCAGGATCGGCAGCGTGATGTGGTCGGAATATTTGCGCAAAATCGTGCGCAGGCGTGAACCGTCGAGGAATTCATCCTCGTCCTTGCGAAGATGCAATGTGACCTCAGTGCCACGCCCGGCCTTGGCCGCAGCTTCCAGCGTGTATTCACCGCCACCGTCGGATTCCCAGCGCACCCCCAGCTCAGCTGCAAGGCCGGCGCGGCGCGTCACCAGTGTGACCTTGTCAGCGACGACAAACGAAGAATAGAACCCGACACCGAATTGTCCGATCAGCTGTGCATCCTTGGCAGCGTCACCGGTCAGTTTGGCGAGAAACTCGCGGGTGCCGGAGCGGGCAATGGTGCCGACATTGGCGATGACTTCCTCGCGCGACATGCCGATGCCGTTGTCGCTGATGGTCACCGTGTGCGCTTCGGGATCAAAAGCGACGCGGATTTTCAATTCGGCATCCCCCTCCAGCAAGCCCTTGTCGGTCAGTGCTTCGAAGCGCAGCTTGTCGCAGGCATCCGATGCATTGGAGACCAGTTCACGCAGGAAAATTTCCTTGTTGCTGTACAGGGAATGGATCATCAGCTGCAGCAGCTGTTTGACCTCGGCCTGGAAACCCAGGGTTTGTTTGCCGGTTTTTTGAGGGGTATCGGTATTGGCGGTCTCGGCCATGGCAACTCCGGAAAGGATGGACAAAATGAGTGATCAAAACGTGGGGCCGGCCGCGGCTGATTTCAAGCACGGCCGAAAGTAGCCGGCGCGAGTGCGCCAGCCACCGGGGAATATTTATAAGTATTTGATTTTATTAATTATTTATTGCGTGCGCGAGCGACCAGCAAAACCACGGCGCCGACCGCCAGCACGCCCAATCCGACCAGCGCATGGGCGCGGTGGTAAGTCAGGCTGGAATACAGGAGATAGCCGCACATCAGCACAAACACGGCCGGCAGCAGCGGATACAAGGGCACCTTGAACGGCCGCGACGCCGCGGGTTCCTTCACGCGCAGCACGAACAAAGCGATACCGGTGAGCAGGAAAAAGCCCCAGAACACCGGCAGCGAATACTCAACCAGACCCTTGAAACCGGAATTCTGGATGGCGCCGAAACCGACCAGCGCCAGCGCAATCACGCCCTGCACCAGCATCGCGTTCTTCGGCGAACCGCTCGCCTCATCCCAGCGCCCGAGGTAGCCGAGCATCGGCCAGTCGCGCCCGAGCGCATAGTTGGAACGTGCGCCGACGATCATCGAACCGTTGACCGAAGTCAGCGCAGCAATGGCGATCATCACGGCAATCAGTTTTTCACCGGTCGTGCCCCACACCGCCTTCAGCAGGTCGGCGGCAACGGCATCGGAACGCGCCATCGCGTCATAACCGAGGCCTTTCAGGTACGCCAGGTTGACCAGCAGATAGAGCAATGTCACCACACTGATCGCCAGCAGCAGCGCACGCGACATATTGCGTTCGCGGTCGCGCACTTCGGCGGAAATGTAGGCAGCGTCGTTCCAGCCGCCGTAGGTGAACAATACAAAAATCATTGCCGAGCCGATGCCCATGCCCATGTACCAGGGCTGGCCGGCACCGGCTGCGGCCGGCACTGCCGCCTGCGGCGGCGCCGCGAAAATGAGGCCTGCAACCACGATCAGCACCAGTCCGCCGACTTCGAGCACGGTAAAAATGTTCTGGGTGGCCTTGCCTTCGCGGATGCCGCGGTAATTCACACAAGTCAGCACCACCACCACCAGTGCCGCCCAGATCGCCGAGGAATGGGCGCCGAGGCTGACCACGCGCGACATGTAATCGCCGAACAGGTAGGCGAACACCGCAATCGAACCGGCGACGATCACCGTCATCCGCGCCCAGCCGTAGAGAAAGGCCAGTGAACGGCCGAAGGCGCGCTGGATGAAGTGGTACTCGCCGCCCGCCGACGGAAAGGCTGTGGCCAGCTCGGCATAACACAGCGCACCGATGATCGAAAACAGGCCGCCGGCGATCCACACCGCGTACAGCGTGGCCTCGCCGCCGACAGCGCCGGCAACAATCGACGGCGTGCCGAATATGCCGGCGCCGACGATCAGGCCGACAATCATCGCGCAGGCGTCGGTCAGGGACAGGGTCTGGCGCGGTGCTGCCGCAGTGTCAGCTGTGCTCATGCGAACTCCTCCGTTGCGGCCGGACTGGTATCCGGCCGGTTATTTCACTGCATTTATTTTTAATCAGGCAATTCGTCCGAGGCACGCTTCAGTTCGCCGCGCTGGGTCTGTTTTGCCGTCCATGCCGACTGCTGCCGCGCGGCACCTTCACCGATGACCAGCGTACCGGTGATGGTGCCGTCACCGATCCGCCCGCTGAATTCGTGGCGCGGCACGCCGTTACGACCACCGGCAACGATACGGATGTTCTCGCCCATGATGCGGCCGCGCAAATCGCTGCTGCGGTCGCGGATTTCGACCTTGCCTTCGATTTCCTGGAACTCCTGCTGCAGGCTGAATTCCATCGGCGTATCACGCCCGCCGATATTGACCAGCGACTGCCATTTGCCGGGAACGCGGGCTGGCACCACGTAGTAAAACAGGTAACTGATGCCCGGCTCACCAACCTTTTTCTCGGGCACCACCAGTTCGCGCTGCTCGTCGGGATCCCATTCACCGAGGTGGTAATCATGGGTCACGATGCGTGTGCCCGGCTTCAGCGCCATGAACTTGGGCCTCAGCTTGAGATTCATCTCCGGCAGCAGGTAGGTGCTGATCACCGTCGCCCGCGACAGGTCCGTGGTAAACAGGTTTTCCTCGATGAAACGCACCTTGTCGGTGACCCCGGCCTTTTTCGCATTCTGGTTGGCCAGCTTCAGCAGATAGGTATCGAGATCAACACCGAAAGCGCTGGCGCCGTACTTGGTGGCCGCAGTGATGACAAAACGGCCGTCACCGGAGCCAAGGTCGATCAGGAAATCCTTGGGGCCGATTTTCGCCATCTGCAGCATGGTGTCGACGACAATCTGCGGCGTCGGCACATATACCACGTCGCCACGACCCTCCTGCGCGACCGCCGGCAACACCAGCCCGCTCATCACCAGTGCCACACTGCCCAGCATTTTTGCAATTTTCGTGCTTGCCATATTCATCACCGCTCCTTGATTGGACTGCCCACCGCTGCAGGAATGCCTTACATGCCGCTGATGTTGATTTTGCCTGTTTTAACCCGTTCCGCCCGCCATGGCTGTGCGCGTTCACCGCTGCGCAGCACGACTTCACCGCTGATGCGGTTGCCATCAATGCGCCCGGTATAACGCTGCACGCCGGCTTCACCGGTAACCGTAAAACTGACCACATCACCCTTGATGCGCACCTCACCCAGCCGCAGCGGCCGCCCCTGCACCATGACCGTACCCACCGGCATCTGGAATTTCTGCTCCAGGCGCAGCTCGTAACCGGCGGTGCCCGGCAGCGACCATTGCCAGTTACCGGCAAAATTGGCCGGCATCACCCACAGCATGATATCGCTGCGCGGCGGACCGTAGGCCTTGTCCGGCACATCGATGGTGATTTTCTGGTCGGGCCGCCAGTCGCCGAAATCGAAATCATGGGTCACGATGCGTGTACCCGGTTTCAATTGCTCGAACAACATCGGCCGCAGCCGGATATTGATCGACTGGAACAGGTAAGCCGTCACCACGGTGGCACGACTGACATCAGTATCAAACAGATTGCGCACAGCAAACGTCGCCCTGTCGGCAACACCCTGTTTTTGCGCATCGGCGCGCGCCATGCCCACCAGGTTGTCATCGAGATCGACGCCCATGCCCTGCGTGCCGAAACGGGTCGCGGCACGGATCGAAATACGCCCGTCGCCGGAACCGAGGTCAATCAGATAATCATCGGGGCCGACGGCCCCCAGGCCCAGCATCGCATCCACCACGTTCATCGGCGTCGGCACATACGGCACATCGGAGGCCTGCGCGGAAAGCGGCAGGCATGTTGCAAGCAATACCAGGCACCAGCGCCGCAACCCGGTAATCATGGCGCGGGAGCGCGCACGGCGCGCCAGTTGTGCACGGTCTGCGCGGTGCCGGTACCACGGCGGAACCGGCCCTCGATGGCGTCACCGCTGACGCGGCCTTCAAAATAGAGACTGGCCTCGTTTTCACGGTCACGGTCACGGTCATCGACGATGACAAAACTCAGCTTGTCGCCGGACAGGCGCGGCTCCCAGACCTGGGCATGGCGGTCGTTGAATCGCGCAAACCCATCGACCTCCTGGTACTTCTGCCGCAGTTCCAGCGTAATCGTGTGCGCGGTTGCGGATGAATCAGTACCGGGCAGCGTGAATTTCATGTCCCATTTGCCCGCGACTTTCGCCGGCACGATCCACAGGAAGGAATTCTTGCGGATCTGCGTCGTGGCGTCGGGATTCCAGTCCTCAAGCCGGAAATCATGCGACACCAGCCGCGTCCCCGGTTTCAGGTTGAGCAGCAGCGGGCGCAGGCGCATCATCACACCCGGCAGCAGGTACATGGTGATCACGGTCGCCTGGCTGATGTCGGTCTTGAACAGGTCCTGCTGCAGGAATCTGACGCGATCGGCAACCCCGGCCGCCGCCGCAGCCTCGATGCTTTCAGCCACCAGGTCACCGTCGAGATCGACGCCCGCCCCGCGCGCACCGAATTTTTTTGCGGCGGTGATCAGCACGCGGCCGTCGCCGGAACCGAGGTCCATCACAAAATCCTGCGCCGTGACATTGGCGAGTCGCAGCATTTCCTCGATCACCACGTATGGCGTCGGCACAAACGGCACATCGAACTGCCACAGTGGTGGTTGGTGTTGTGGCGGCTGTTGCGCCTGGACCTGCGCCTGTGGCAGCACCATCAGCGCCAGCGCAGCCGATGACAGAATTACATTTAAAAACAAACACTTATTCATGCACTTACTGCGGCGCCCCGAATTCACGGATCACCGGCGGCGGCGCAATCACGTGCGCCGCATCGCGCAGTTCGATACGCACCGCGCTCCACGGCGTACCCTTATTCGCGCTTTTATCATCCTTGTTCGCCGCGCGCGTTTCACCTCGCATCTCACCCTCAAACGCCTGGTTGATGCGCAGGCCGCTGAAGGTCACGCGGCCATGCTCCGGCAGTTGCAGCGTCACTTCGATCCTGCGGCCCGTGAGTTTCGCCTGCTCGACCGGCACGCTGCGGCCGTCGAGTTTTGCCGTGGCCTCCAGTTTCTGGAAATTCTGCCTGACATCCAGTTCAACCCGCTGCGCTTTGCCGCCGATATTCACGGTCCAGGTCCAGCGCCCGGCAACGATGTCGGGCACCACCCAGTACAGGACTTTGCTTTTCTGCGAACGGCCGACCGGTTTCCCCGGGGCATCCATTTCATATTCAAGGTCCGGCAGCCAGTCGCCGATGCCGTAGTCATGCGACACGATGCGCGTGCCCGGCGCCAGCGCCAGCAGCTTGCTGCGCGCCATCAGGTTGACTTCGGGCAGCAGGTAAATGGTGATCACCGACGCCGGCGTGAGGTCGGTCTCGAACAGGTCGCGGGCGTAAAACTTCGCGCGGTCGGCAACCCCCGCCTTGCGCGCATTGTCATTGGCCAGCCTGACCAGCCGCTTGTCGAGGTCGACGCCAAAACCGCGTGCACCGCGTTTTTTCGCCGCGGTGATGATCATGCGGCCGTCACCGGAACCGAGGTCAATCACGTAGTCCTTGCTGGTGACCTTGGCCGTCTCCAGCATGGCATCGACGACATTCTGCGGCGTCTGCACATAAGGGGTGTCGCCAAAATCCTGCGCCTGCACCGCCGTATTTAATCCTGTAACAGCGAGTGCCACCAACACGGCCCCGGCCATATTCCTCATCTGAATCCACATCAGTAAGTTGCCTCCAAACCGGCGACGCGTGCTGCGCGCTCGGCGATCCATTCCACGCGCGCCGTCAGTCGACTGCCTGAAAGCGCACCCTGGCCGATGATGCGGCCGCCATCGACACGACCGGTAAATGCATGTTTCACCGGCGCGCCGTTCACTTCCGCGGTGAACGAAAATGCCAGTTCCGCACCGCGCAGTTTTGCATCAAGGATTTTCACCGGGCGGCCGTTGACCTGCACCGAACCGCTGACCATCTGGTATTTTTGTTCGAACGTGAATTCGTAAGTCTGCGGCTTGCCGGATACCGGGAATTGCGAGCGCCAGCTGCCGGCCATTTTCGCCGGTACCACCCAGAAATACACATCGCTGTCGCCACCTGCTCCGGAAAACTTGTCCCCTGCGTCCATACGCACCGACGCGTCCGGCTTCCAGTCATCCATGTCGAAATCGTGGGATACCAGGCGTGTGCCCGGCTTCAGCTCCAGCAGTTTCGGCCGCAACTGCAGGTTGACGCGCGGCAACAGGTACATGGTGATGACCGTCGCATCCGAAAGATCGGTTTCAAACAGGTTGCGCTGGTAAAACGCCACCTTGTCGGTGACCCCCGCTTTGCGGGCGTTTTCAATGGCTTCGCTGATACGCACCGGATTCAGGTCAACACCAAAACCGCGCGCGCCGAATTTTTTTGCGGCGGTGACGACGATGCGGCCATCACCCGAACCGAGGTCGATCAGGTAATCCTGCGCCGTCACCTTCGCCATCGCCAGCATGCGATCGACCACCGCCTGCGGCGTCGGCACATAAGGCACGCTGGGTTGATCACCCGCGGCATGCGCACCGGATACCAGCAATCCGGCAGCCAGCACCGGCAGCACCTTGCTGAACACTTTATTGAGCACCATCAACAGACGCTGCATGATCGTCTCCATGGCAAGCTGCCACCCATGTGCTTCGATTGGATTGGGGCCGCCACCACGCGCTGCCCGGAACCGCATTCCAGTCACCTGGATGAGACTGCGCCTGTGGTAGATTGGCGGCGAATTATAACCGACCGCCTCGGCCTTTCACCCCTGCTTTCCACCGCCTTTCCACCTCATTACCATGCCCGCTGCCATCCTTTTCACCCTGATCTTCATTTCCGGCGGCGCGATCCTGGCGCTCGAACTGCTCGCTTCGCGCATCATGACGCCCTATTTCGGCGTCAGCCTCTACATCTGGACCGGCATCCTGTCGATCACGCTGGCATCCCTGGCGCTCGGTTACTGGTGGGGCGGCCGTCTCGCCGGCAATGCCGGTACCGCAGCAGCACGCCGCCTCGGCCTGCTGTTTGCAATCATGCCGGCGCTGGCCGGCCTGGCCATCATCGCCGCCTGCGCGGTTTATCCTTTCGTTTTCCATCCGCTGGCACGCTGGAGCTTGAGCGGCGGCGCCTTCGCTGCGTGCATGATCCTGCTGTTCCTGCCGCTGGTCGCCACCTCGGCGATGAATCCGCTGCTGGTGGCACTGCTGCTGCAACAGCAGGAAAAACGCAAAGGGGATGCCGGATCCGGGCTGGTCTTCTTCGTCAGCACCCTGGGTTCGGTGACGGGTGTCATCGTTACCGCCTTTGGCTTGATCCCGTACATCAGCAACTACACGGCAACCCTGATGGTCGCCCTGCTGCTGGGCCTGTTGTCGCTGGTCGCTGCCTCGTCAAAACTCGTGATGTCCGGCCGCGGCACAGTCACTGCCTGCGGTATCGCCGCCGTGTTCGGCGCCGCGCTGCTCGCCTGGCAGGGTGACCGTTATACCGGGCGCCAGGGTCCGGTGGCGTTCAGCGGCGCGCAGTGGCAGGTCGAAGGCACCCACAGCTCCCTGTTCGGCACGGTAAAAATCCTGCGCAGCGGCGCCGACGCCGAGGGCAAATTCCTGCGCATGTATTTCCATGACGGCCTGATCCAGAACAGCGTCGATTCGAACCAGCGCTCGATCTCGTTCTACACCTGGGCGCTGGAGGCGCTGGCACGCGCCTACCGGCCGCAGATGCAGGAGGTGCTGATGCTCGGCCTGGGCGCAGGCATCGTGCCCTCGCGCCTTGAGCGCGCAGGCGCCCGCGTCGAAGTGGTCGAAATCGACCCCGCCTCGCTGGCGGTGGCACAGCAATATTTCGGATTTGATGCAAAACGCGTCACCACCCACCAGGCTGATGCGCGCACCTTTGTCGGCGACTGCACACCGCGCCACGACGTGGTGCTGGTCGACCTGTTCCACGGCGACGGCACGCCCGATTACCTGATCACCCGTGAATTTTTCCGCGACCTGAAAAGCTGCCTGAAACCCGGCGGCGTCGCGATTTTCAACACTTTCGCCAACCTCGATGACACGCGCAGTTATTCCCACCTGCTGGCAACGTTGCAAAGCGAACTGCCGCATGTCGCGCTGTACCGGCCCGACTGGCCCGGCGCGCGGCAGATCAACAGTTTTCTCGTCGCCTCACCCACGCCACTGCCGGCGGCGCAGCGCGTGACCATCAGCGACGTGCCGGAGCACCATTCCGCCGCGCTGTGGGACATGCTGGCGAAACCACGGGTGGTCGGCAGCGAACTGACCGCCGGAGGCCGGATTATTTACGACGCCTGGAATGCCGCGGCGCTGGACATGGCCGCCAGCCAGGCGGCGTTCCGGCAGGGCGTGCTGAACGCGGCCCCGCCGGCACTGCTGATGAACTGAACTGGAGCTGGTGATTGGTCAGGAGCCCTTGCTGGCGCTCCAGCGCACTGTCTTGCCGTCACCAAAACTGGCAGTGCCTTCCATGCGATTGCCGCTGACCCGGCCGGTAAACTCGCCGCGATCCGTGCCCCGCATCATCACAAAGCGGATTTCGGTGCCGTTCATTTTTGGTGAAATCAATCCGCTCTGGCGCCCCCCGCCTGCTGCAGTACCCTCAAAATTCTGGTACCACTGCTTCAGCGCCAGCGTGTATTCGCCGCCGTCGAGTTGCATGCGCCAGGCACCGTCGATTTTTGCCGGAACGATCCAGAGGTACAAGGTCGCACTCGGCACTCCGGAAATGAATTCCTTTTCCGGCACATCGAAACTGATGTCGGCATCATGCTGCCATTCCTCAAAATGGTAATCATGCGACACGATGCGCGTGCCGGGCTTCAATTCATTGAATAACTTCGGCCGCAAACGCTGCATGAACTCCGGCAGCAGATAGAGCATGACCACGGTGGCTTTGCTGACGTCGGTCTTGAAAATATCCTTCGCCTCGAACAGCACCCGGTCGGAAACACCCAGGCTTTTTGCGCGCTGGTTGCTGAGCCGGATCAACTCCTCGTCGATATCGACGCCGTAACCGCTGCACTTGTACTGGTGGGCTGCAGTCAGCACGATGACGCCATCGCCGGAACCAAGGTCGATCACGTAATCACTGGCGCCGACCTTGCCCATCTTCAGCATCTGATCCACCACCACGTTCGGTGTCGGCACATACGGCCCGCCTTCGCGCTCATACTCCGGGGGCACGTTCGGCTGCTTTTGCGCCGCGCCTGCAATACATGCCCACATCATCCCCGCCGCCACTGCCGCCGTCCATGCACTGCGTTTCATCTGTCGTTCTCCCTGGTATCACTCGCTGATGCGGCCCGGAGGCCGTGTTTAGGCGCGTCAATATAGCGTATCTCGGCGACGGCCATCGCCACCCTTGCTGGCAGTGCAGGTTTCGGCCAGTTCATGGATGGAAATTTCGCTGGTGAAGGTCAGGCGCACCGCGCGCCGGATCATCGCCAGCTCCTCCGGTCTGAAACGCTCGCGCAGGTCGCCTTTTTCGATTTCGGCCATCACCTGGTTCAGGGACGCACCGCGGTCGCGCATTTCCAGGCCCGCCTGCGCGCCGGCAACGATCTGATCGCAGGTCAGTGCAGTCTGCTGCGCCGACGCAGCACCGCACAGCAACAGGCCCGACAACCCGATCAATACACGCAGCACGCCCATATCCTCCGAATCACGTCCCTACGAATCACGTTCCTACGAATCACGTTCCTAGTATGCCGCCACATCCAGCGCCAGCGTACTCGCCGCACCAAGGGTAACCGTCTGCGCCAGCGCGCCGGCCTGCGGCAACAGGTGTTCAAGGTAAAAACGCGTGGTCGCCAGTTTGGCTTCAAGAAATGCACGGTCGGCGCCCGGCGCATCCAAACGCTCACGCGCGATCAAGGCCGCGCGCGCCATCAGCCAGCCGCCGGCCACCGTGCCGAACAGCTTCAGGTAGGGCACGGCCACCGCGGCGGCGGCCTCCGGCGACTTTCGGTAATGCTCGACCAGCCAGCGCGTCGCCGCTTCCAGCCCGTCCACCGCCTGCGTGAATGCGGCGCGCATCACCGCAAAGGTTTCGCCTGCCGCCGCCAGCGGCGCATCCAGCGCACGCATCTCGGCAATCAGCGCCAGCGCGGTCGCGCCTTTTTCCGCGCCGACCTTGCGCCCGATCAGGTCATTGGCCTGGATGCCGGTGGTGCCTTCGTAAATGGTGGTGATGCGCGCATCACGCAGGTATTGCGCGGCCCCGGTTTCCTCGATAAACCCCATGCCGCCATGCACCTGCATGCCGAGGGATGCGATCTCCACCGCGAGTTCGGTGCACCAGCCCTTGACCACCGGCGTCAGCAGATCGAGCCGTGACTGGTGCCCCGCACGTTGCTGTGCATCGGCATGATGTTTGGCCCGATCCAGCGTGCCCGCCGCGTAATAACCCAGCGCTCGCATGGCCTCGGTCTGCGCGCGCATGGTCATCAGCATGCGCCGCACATCCGGATGATGGATGATGGTGACGCGGTCTCCGCTCCTCTGGCCGATCGTGCGCCCCTGCACCCGCGTCTTCGCGTACTCCAGCGCATGTTGATAAGCACGTTCGGCAATCGCCACCCCTTCCATGCCGACGCCCAGCCGCGCGTGGTTCATCATGGTGAACATGTATTCCAGGCCGCGATTGGCTTCGCCAACAAGGTAACCCGTCGCCCCGCCCTTGTCCCCATAGGCGAGCACGCAGGTCGGGCTGCCGTGGATGCCCAGCTTGTGTTCGATCGACACGCAGCGGATGTCGTTGCGCGCACCGGGACTGCCGTCGGCATTCAACATGAACTTCGGCACCACGAACATCGAAATGCCCTTCACGCCTTCCGGCGCATCGGGTAAACGGGCGAGAACCAAATGCACGATGTTGTCCGCCATGTCGTGCTCGCCCCAGGTGATGAAAATCTTGGTGCCCTGGATGCGGTAATGGTCGCCCTCGGGTACGGCGCGCGTGCGCACTGCCGACAGGTCGGAACCGGCCTGCGGCTCGGTCAGGTTCATGGTGCCGGTCCACTCGCCGGACACCAGTTTCGGCATATAGGTTTTGACCAGATCCGCCGAACCGTGATGGCTCAGCGCTTCCTGCACGCCGGTGGTCAGCATCGGGCACAGGCAGAACGCCATGTTGGCGCTGTTCCACATCTCCTGCAGCGGCAGCGCGATGCAGTGCGGCAAACCCTGCCCGCCAAAATCGGTGGCAGCCGCCAGCCCGTTCCAGCCGGCTTCGGTGAACTGCGCGTAGGCTTCCCTGAACCCGGCCGGCGCGGTAACCGTGCCATCGCGCCATTGCGCGCCCTGCTGGTCGCCGCTGCGGTTCAGCGGATCGAGCACGCCCTGCGCAAATTTGCCCGCCTCCGTCAGCACGGCTTCGACCAGTTCGGCATTCACGTCGCCGCAACCCGGCAAGGCAGTGATGCCTTCGAGCCCGGCAAACCCGGCGATGGCGAATTGCATGTCTTTCAGCGGCGCGTTATAGGTCGACATGGCGAATCTCCAGACTGAATCTCCAAACTACAGCCACAAACAAAACAGGCGCCCCCCGCAGGAGCGCCTTTCATGTTACCTCAGGTTCTTATCCCAGTTCCTTATCCTAGTTCCTGGGTCAGTTCCGGCACCGCCTTGAACAGGTCTTCTTCCAGCCAGTAATCGGCCACCGCAAAAATCGGTGCTTCCGGATCCTTGTTGATGGCGATGATGACCTTGCTGTCCTTCATGCCGGCCAGGTGCTGGATCGCACCGGAAATGCCGACGGCGATGTAGAGCTCGGGTGCCACGATCTTGCCGGTCTGTCCGACCTGGTAATCATTGGGCACAAAACCCGAATCCACGGCCGCGCGCGAGGCGCCGACCGCGGCGCCCAGCTTGTCGGCGAGTGCCTCGAGAATCTTGAAGTTCTCGCCGCTGCCCATGCCGCGTCCGCCGGAGACGATGATGCGCGCCGCCGTCAATTCAGGGCGGTCGGATTTGGACAGTTCCTGGCCGTTGAATTTCGACAGCCCGGTGTCGGGTCCCGCCGCGAGATTTTCAACCGCAGCGCTGCCACCCTCCGCCGCTGCATCAAAGCCGGTGGCGCGCACGGTGATGACCTTGACCTTGTCCGCGGACTGCACAGTGGCCAGCGCGTTGCCGGCGTAGATCGGCCGCACGAAGGTGTCGTTGGATACCACGGCGCTGATTTCCGAAACCTGCTGCACGTCCAGCGCCGCAGCCACGCGCGGCATGAAGTTTTTGCCGAAGCCGGTGGCGGGCGCGAGGATGTGCGTGTACTGGCCGGCGACAGTCAGCACCAGTGCTGCGATGTTTTCCGCCACACCACCGGCATACTGCGGCGCGTCAGCGAGCAACACTTTTTTGACGCCGGCGATTATTGCCGCGGCCTGCGCCGCATCAGCGCATTGCTGGCCGGCGACCAGCACGGTGATGTCGCCGCCGATTTTTGCTGCAGCGGTGACGGTGTTGGTGGTTCCGGGCTTCAATTGTTTGCCGTCGTGTTCGGCAATGACGAGTATGGACATCAGATTACCCTGGCTTCGTTTCTGAGTTTGGCGACGAGTTCTTTCACATCGGCGACCTTGACGCCGGCGCTGCGTTTCGGCGGCTCTTCGACCTTCAGCGTTTTCAGCCGCGGCGTGATATCCACGCCCAGCGCTTCCGGCTTCAGCGTCTCCAGCGGCTTTTTCTTCGCCTTCATGATGTTGGGCAGCGTCACATAACGCGGCTCGTTCAAGCGCAGGTCGGTGGTGATCACCGCCGGCAGCTTGATGGTCAGCTTCTCCAGCCCGCCGTCGATTTCGCGGGTGACTTCTGCCGTATCGCCGTTGACGGTGATGGCCGAGGTGAAGGCCGACTGCGGCCAGCCGAGCAGCGCCGACACCATCTGCCCGGTCTGGTTGGCATCGTCGTCGATGGCCTGCTTGCCCATGATCACCAGTTTGGGCTGTTCCTTGTCGATGATCGCCTTTACCAGCTTGGCCACGGCCAGCGGCTGCATGTCGGCGGCACCGGTCTCGACCAGGATGCCGCGGTCGGCGCCCATCGCCATCGCAGTGCGCAGTGTTTCCTGGCATTGCGGCGCACCGATCGACACGGCAACGATTTCGGTCACGACACCGGCTTCCTTCATGCGCACCGCCTGCTCAATGGCGATTTCACAGAAGGGGTTCATCGCCATCTTGACGTTGGCGGTCTCAACCCCGCTGCCATCGGACTTGACGCGCACTTTCACGTACGGGTCGATGACACGTTTGACTGTCACTAAAACCTTCATGGATGCTCCGGAATGTGAAACAAGGAATGGATGCTGAATAACCTGCACTTACCTGCTGGAAGCGGCGCATTTTACCGCAAGGCAGTATCCGGCGAAACCGCCGGTGCCCACACTATGGGCAGGCCGACATGGCCTCAGAAACCATCGCGAAAATGCACCACCGCATCCTCGATCCGCCGCACCGGGATGACTTTGAGACCGGCAATCGCCTGCCGCGGCGCATTGGCCTGCGGGATCAGCGCATGGGTGAAGCCGAGCTTGGCCGCTTCCTTCAGCCGTTCCTGGCCGCGCTGCACCGGTCGCACTTCACCGGCCAGGCCCACCTCGCCGAACACCACCAGTTTTTTCGGCAGTGGTTTGTCCTTCAGTGAACTGACCACCGCCATCAGCACCGCAAGATCCGCCGCAGGTTCCGAAATGCGCACGCCGCCCACCGCATTGACGAACACATCCTGGTCGAAACAGGCAATGCCGGAATGACGGTGCAGCACGGCCAATAACAAGGCCAGCCGGTTCTGTTCCAGGCCGACACTGAGTCGTCGCGGATTCGGTGCATGCGCTTCGTCCACCAGCGCCTGCACTTCCACCAGCAAGGGCCGCGTACCCTCCTGCGTCACCATCACGCAGGATCCCGCCACTTCGGTATCGTGCTGCGACAGGAACAGCGCCGACGGATTGGCAACACCCTTCAAGCCCTTGTCGGTCATCGCGAACACACCCAGTTCATTGACCGCGCCATAACGGTTCTTGAAGGCGCGGATCAGGCGGAAACTGGAATGCGTATCGCCCTCGAAATAGAGCACGGTATCAACCATGTGCTCGAGCACGCGCGGTCCGGCCAGCGTACCTTCCTTGGTGACATGGCCGACAAAAATGATCGTGGTGCCGCTGGCCTTGGCCAGCCGTGTCAGCTGCGCAGCACATTCGCGCACCTGCGCCACCGAGCCCGGTGCCG
>CAMBCD010000026.1 GCA_945863085.1 Bordetella parapertussis | reverse complement strand
TTTTGACGTCTATGGATGTCATGAAGGTGGTGAACGGAAACCCGTTCCTGCGTTACCGGTATTTTTACCGGGATTTACGGGATTTTGCGCTGCAAAGCGCAACAATGTGTTCAATGATCTGCCGCGCAACGACGGTTTTCGGTGCGCGCGGCAGGCGGTGGGTGCCGGCATCATCGAGCAGCGAAACTTCATTGTCGTCGGCGCCGATCGCGGCCTGTGCGAGGTTGGCGATCATCAGTTTCACTTTTTTGCGCCGGCGTTTTTCGTCGGCAAAGGCGTCGAGGTTGCGGCTCTCCGCGGCGAAGCCGACACAGAACGGCGGCTTGGGCCGTGACGCGACCCAGGCGAGGATGTCGGGGTTGGGCACGAAGTTCAGCTTGAGCTCGCCTTCGTCGATTTTCTTGATCTTGTGTTTGCGCGGAGCACTGACGCGGTAATCGGCGACCGCGGCGACACCGATGAAAAAGTCCGCTTTGGCCACGTGTTTTTTCACGGCATCGAACATTTCCGCGGCGGTCTGCACCCGTTCCATGCGGGCGCCGACCGGCGCTGCAAGGCTGACCGGTCCCGACACCAGCGTGACTTCAGCGCCGGCGGCGATGGCGGCACGGGCAATGGCGTAACCCATCTTGCCGGAGCTGCGGTTGGTGATGCCGCGCACCGCGTCGATCGGTTCGAAGGTCGGACCCGCGGTCATCAGTACGCGTTTGCCGGACAGTGTTTTGGGCTCGAGAAAACCGCTGATCGCTTCGGCGAGTTCATCGGCCTCAAGCATGCGGCCCATGCCGGTTTCGCCGCAGGCCTGGTCGCCGCTGTCGGGGCCGAGCACGATCACGCCGTCGCGTTTGAGTTGTGCGACGTTGCGTCTGGTTGCCGGGTGTTCCCACATCTGGCGGTTCATCGCCGGCGCGACGATCAGCGGGCAGTCGCGGGCGAGGCACAGTGTCGACAGCAGGTCGTCGGCAAGGCCCAGCGCAGCCTTGGCAAGGAAGTCGGCGGTGGCGGGTGCTACGACGATGGCCTGCTTGTCGCGCGACAGTTCGATATGGGGCATGCCGTTGGCGATGCGCCCGTCCCACATGTCGGTGTACACCGGGTGGCCGGACAGCGCCTGCAGCGTCGCCGGCGTGATGAAACCGCAGGCTGCTTTGGTCATTACCACATGCACTTCGATGCCGTGGTCGCCCAAGCGGCGCACGAGTTCGGCAGCCTTGTACGCGGCGACGCCGCCGGTGAGGCCGAGCAGGACCTTTTTAACTTCACTTTTACTTTGCATATCAGGCACCTAGCGCAGGGGATGGCAAGTGTAACTGCAAATTCAGGGACGGGTAAACCAAGGGCCGCCCGGCGCGTTTTTAAACAATCGACCCGGAGAACCCGAGATGGCAATCACCGACTGGCCGCTGGACGACCGCCCTCGCGAGAAACTGCTGGCCAAGGGGCCGCAGAGCCTGTCGGACGCCGAACTGGTGGCGATATTCCTGCGCACCGGCATCAAGGGCAAAACCGCGGTGGAACTGGCGCGTGATCAATTGACCCGCTTTGGGTCGCTGTCGGCACTGGCCGGGGCCGCCAACGAATCCTTCTGCGCCGAGCCGGGCCTGGGTCCGGCCAAATATGCCCAGCTGCAGGCGGCCCTGGAGATCGCGCGGCGCACCCTGCGCGAAAAGCTCGATGCCGGCGCCGCGCTGTCGGCTCCCGGCGCAGTGCGCGACTACCTGCGGCTGATGCTGCACGGCCGGCCGCATGAGGTGTTTGTCGTGGTATTTCTCGATGCCCAGCACCGGGTGACGGCTTGCGAAGAGTTGTTTCGCGGCACGCTGACCCAGACCAGCGTCTATCCGCGCGAAGTGGTCAAACGCGCGCTGCATTTCAACGCAGCCGCGGTGATTTTTGCGCATAACCATCCCTCCGGCGTCGCTGAACCCAGCCGCGCCGATGAGGCGCTGACCGCGGCGCTGAAGCAGGCGCTGGCCATGGTGGATGTGCGTGTGCTCGATCATTTTGTCGTTGCTGGCGACGGGGCTTTGTCGTTTGCCGAGCGTGGATTGCTGTAAGTTATTGTTTTTATTGAAATAACTGTTTTGCGGGGACATGTCCCCGGTTGCCGGTATGGGTTGAGGCGGGCAGGTGTTCCAGTGTATGATCGCGCCTTTTCTGAATTTGCGGAGCACTGCCATGCCTCGGGTCTGCGACGTCACCGGCAAAAAACCGATGACCGGGAACAATGTTTCCCATGCCAACAACAAGACAAAGCGCCGTTTCCTGCCCAACCTGCACAAGCGCCGGTTCTGGGTGGAAAGCGAAAACCGCTGGGTCAACCTTCGTGTCTCCACCGCCGGACTGCGTACCATCGACCGCAAGGGCATTGATGTCGTGCTCGCCGATCTGCGCGAGCAGGGCATGAACATCTAAGGATTTAATAGAGACAAGGGGGCTATGCCCCCTTTATATCCCCCGATTTCAGTGAAACTGCTGATTAACTGAAACAGCCAATCAGCAATTTTCCAAGGACGAAACGAACATGCGTGAAAAAATAAAACTCGAATCGACTGCCGGCACCGGCCACTTCTACACGACCACCAAAAACAAGCGCACGATGACCGAGAAGATGGAGATCAAGAAATTCGATCCCGTCGCGCGCAAGCATGTGGCTTATAAAGAAGCCAAAATCAAGTAGGCGCTGCGCAAGCGGCAATAAAAAACCCGCCATTGGCGGGTTTTTTATTTTTGTAGCTCTTATTTAAGCGTAGCTGCGCAGGCGCCGTGAAAACTGCTCCAGCGCTTCGATGCCGCTGTTCTCCGCGCGGTGACACCAGTCCTCAAGCTGCTTGACCAGCTGCTCCTTGGACGCCGTGGAGCGCTGCCACAGCTGCGCCAGGTCATCGCGCATGGTGTACACGGTGGTCAGCACTGTGCTGTGCTTGATGGTTGCCTCGCGCTGTTCCAGCTCGGCGGCTGGCAGCGCGGCCTTGTCGATGTGCAGCCAGCGTTTGAGTTTGCTGGTGTCGACGCCGACCGCCTTGCCTTTGAGCGACTGCAGTTCCTGCGCGCAGGTGGTGCGCAGCGAGGCGGCGTATTTGGACACAACTTCGTAGCGATGGGTCACCACCGCCTGCAGTGTGGCGAGGTCGCAACTGGTTTTGGAGTTGTCGAGGACCAGCTTGGGGGCGATTTTCTTGACATGCGCCAGCCCGAAGGTCTCGAGGATGCGGATATACAGCCAGCCGATGTCGAACTCATACCAGCGGTTCGACAGTTTTGCCGAAGTTGCGTAGGCGTGATGGTTGTTGTGCAGTTCTTCGCCGCCGACCAGGATGCCCCAGGGCATGATGTTCCTGCTGGCGTCCTCGGGCTGGAAGTTGCGGTAGCCCCAGTAGTGGCCGATACCGTTGATGACGCCGGCAGCCAGGAACGGAATCCACAGCATCTGCACCGCAAAGATGGTGATGCCGATCGGTCCGACCAGGATCACGTTGCTGATCAGCATGATGGCGATGCCGTAACGGTCGTGGCTGTAGACCTTGCGCTCCAGCCAGTCGTCGGGCGTACCGTAACCGTAACGCTCCAGCGTGTCTTTGTTGCGGCCTTCCTGGCGGTAGAGTTCGGCACCCTGCAGCAGCACCTTGCGGATGCCGAAAATCTGCGGGCTGTGCGGATCGTCGACGGTTTCACACTTGGCGTGGTGTTTGCGGTGGATGGCCGTCCAGTGTTTGGTCAGCATGCCGGTGGTCAGCCACAGCCAGAAGCGGAAAAAATGGGCCACGATCGGGTGTAGATCCAGCGCACGGTGGGCAGAGTGCCGGTGCAGGTAAATCGTCACTGCGGCAATCGTGATATGGGTGATGACCAGCGTGTAAACCACGTAGCCCCACCACGGCAGATCCAGAATCCCTGTATACATTCAGCGTCTCGCTTTTATCGTAATAACGTCTATATCGGGGGGAGTGTACTGAAGAACAATAGCCGGGGATACCCTGCCCCTCCGAATTTACCGGGAACTATAATTCAAGCCATTGTTTTTATTGAATAATCCCTATTTTTCGGGCGTTGATTTAATTTCACCGACGATGCGTACTTCACGTTGCGGAAAGGGGATTTCAATGCCCTGTTCGCTGAAGGCGCGCCAGATCCCGGCATACAGTTCGGAACGCAGGCTGGCGACGCCCTTTTCGGGGTCGTCGACCCAGACGCCCAACTCGAGGTTGATGCCACTGTCGGCAAACCCGGTAATCAGTGCGGCCGGCGCCGGTTCCTGCTGTGCCCGCGGGTTGTTTTTGGCGACATCGAGCATGATTTTGCATGCGGCGTCGAGATCGCTTGCATAGGCCACCTGGATCGGCAGGGTGATCTGCACCTTGCGGTCGCTGAAGGAATGATTGATGACCGTGGAGGTGATGATGGTTTCATTGGGAATCAATGCTTCCAGTCCGCCAGGGGCGCGCACCACGACATAACGCGCCGTCATCTGGGTCAGCGTGCCGGTATGTTCGCCGATGGTAACCACATCACCGATGCTGACCGAGCGGTCCATCAGGATGATGAAACCGCTGATGTAGTTGGCGGCGATTTTCTGCAGACCGAAACCGATGCCGACGCCGAGCATGCCGCCGAACACCGACAGCACGGTGAGGTCGATGCCCACCGCCGGCAGCACGATCAGGAAGGCCGCCAGCAGCAACACCACCTGCGCCAGCTTGGAGAACATCACGCGCAAATTGGCCTGCAGGCTGGTCACGCCCATCAGCCACACTTCGGCGAGGCGGCCCAGCCACAGCGCGATCAGCAGGGTGGCAATCACCGACAGGCCGCCCTGCAGCACCAGCAGCAGCGAAAATTTCTGCTTGCCGACGGCGAAATCGATGTCCAGCAGCGCATCGCGGACGAATGGCCAGAGTCCCGTCAGGTAGACCGCGACGCCGATCCATGCCAGCCAGCTGATCCAGCGCTCGGACGCGCGCAGCCACGGGCTGGGAGCGAAGGTGTGGCGCATGATGTAGATGGAGATGCGGATCAATGCCATCGCCAGCAGCAGCGCAGCGGCAACATTGAGCAGGTGGGTGCTTTGCCAGTGGCGCAGTACGGACTTGGTGATCAGCACCAGCACCAGCGTCGACACCGGGAACAGCAGCCGCTGCATGCTGCCGATGCCCAGCGCCTGCGTGGCGTCTACCGGCACATGGCCGAGTACCCGCAGGTTATAACGTCGTGACAATAACCAGCCGACGAGGGTGCAGGCCGCTAGTACGCCCACCTGCCAGAGGATTTTTACGTTTTGCAGGTCGCCCCAGAGATCGAGCAGCAGGCCGTGGAATTCAGCGGATGCGGACATGAATGTGCCGTTCAGGTTGGGCGTGAAATTCTAGCATCGCGTGCTGTTTGCCAGATACAGGCTGCAGGGCAGTCAGACTGCAGTGCGTTCCATTGCCGCGGCAAAAAAACCGTCGGTGTTGTGGATGTGCGTCCACAACTGCAGCTGTTCACCGACATCAAGGTTGATGTCCTGGCGGCGCAGCAGTTCGCCGCAATCCAGTGCCTTGAACTCCGGATGCGCGTCGAGGAATGCCCGGATGATGTCCTGATTTTCTTCGGCAAGCAGGCTGCAGGTTGCGTAGACCAGCCGCCCGCCGGATTTGACCAGGCGTGCTGCGGCATTGAGGATTGCCGTCTGCTTGGCGACCAGTTCTGCGACGGACTGTGGCGACTGGCGGAATTTCAGATCCGGGTTGCGGCGCAGCGTGCCGAGCCCACTGCACGGCGCATCGACCAGCACGCGATCGATTTTTCCGGCGAGGCGTTTTACCTTTGTATCATTTTCGTGCGCGATCACCAGCGGGTGAATGTTGGAGAGGCCGGAGCGCTTAAGGCGTGGCTTGAGGTTATCGAGCCGTTTTTGCGAAACGTCAAAGGCATAAACCCGGCCCTGTGTATGCATCAGTGCGCCGATCATCAGCGTCTTGCCGCCGGCGCCGGCGCAGAAATCGACCACGAGGTCGCTGCGCCGCGGCGCCAGCAGGTAGCCCAGCAGCTGGCTGCCCTCGTCCTGCACTTCGATGGCGCCGCTGGTGAACAGCGGGTGGCGGTTGATCGACGGCTTGCCCTTGACGCGGATGCCGAGCGGCGAGAACGGCATGGCCACGGCCTCGATCCCGCTGGCGTTGAGGCCGGCGAGCACGGTGTCGCGGTTGCTGCGTATGGTGTTGACCCGCAGGTCGAGCGGTGCCGGATCCTGCAGTGAGCGGCCGAGCGTGCGGATGAAGTCGTCATCGTGTTGCGGCAGCAGCCGGTCGACGATCCATTGCGGCAGGTCGGCCTCGGCGCTGAGCGGCACGGCACTCGCTTGTGAACGTGTTGCATTGAGCCACTGGATTTCGTCGGACTTGCACAGCGGGGTCAGTTCGCGGCTGCTGAAGCCGGCAATGCGCGCCAGCCACAGCAGCACCAGCTGTCGCGCTGTGGCCTGCGGCGCCACATGGTCGAACAGCATTTTCCGGCGCAACACGCCGAACACGGCCTCGGCGACAAACGCGCGGTCCTGCGGGCCGAGGACATGGCGTTCGCGGAAATAGCGGCTGAGCACGGCATCGGCCGGGTAGGTGAAAGTCAGTACGCGCGACAGCGCGGTTGTGGCATCGGCGAGGCGCAGCGTATTGGGCACGCGTGCGGGGGCGGGTGCCGCCGTTGGCAACGGGACGGCGGATTTTTTTGCTGCGGGTTTGAATGCAGGTTTCATTGTTCGCTGACTTGTATCGCGTTGACCAGCTGTTCGCCTGACAGCTCGCCGTCGCGGTTGAAAAAACGGATGCGGATCGGCAGGTTGCGGTATTCCGTTGCCAGCCATATGGCCAGGCTTTCGCGTCCGTTTTCGCGGGCCTGGATCACCGGCACGGCGCGCAGGCGGCCCAGCGGTGTGTCGATGGTCTCCGCGGGCAATACGTCGAAACTGGTGGTTTCCAGTTGCCGGCCACGCGTAAAGGGTAGGGTAATGCGTCCCGATGCCGGCGGGACCAGCGCCAGCTGGTACATCAAACTGATGAGGTCCTGGCTGCCTGCGGGCAGGGCCACCGTGTTTTGTTGCGGCATGCGGCCCAAATGCACCTGGCCTTCTTTCCAGTTGAACACGGCCAGCGATTCCTCGCTGCGGCTGCCGCGTTTGACGCTGGCCACGAACCGCTCCGGCCGCAGCCCTTCGTCGGATACCGTGCCGCGGCTCAGGTAGTAATAACGGTGCGGCCGGAACATTTCGATCAGGCCGGTGCTTTCCGACTGGCTGCCCAGCGTGTACTGCGTACCGTCAAATTCCCAGGTTTGTACCGTGCGGCCGACCGGGGTCTGGTCGGGCCCCATGGTCAGCAGGTAAGTGATGCGGCCCTTGCGCGGGAAGCTGGGCAGGGGAGGTGCTTCAGGTGTCTGGAATACCGTGGGCGCTGCGCTGGCGACGGCCACGGGTTCAGGCGCTGTGACTTCGGTCACGGGTGCCGGATCCGGCGCTGCCGGTATCGCGACCTCCGGTTGCGGTACGGTGCGTGGTGCTGCGGCAATGCGCTGTGGTGGCCGTTGCTTCTGCGGTTCGGCATGCGGCCTTGCTGCCGGTCGCGGCGCCAGTGCTTGCAGTTGCACATTCAGCGGCGGCAGTTCCGGCGCGGCTTCCGGCAGCGTCAGCCAGGAACCGGCGATCAAGGCGGCGTGCGCGGCCACGGACAGGGCGGCGGCAGCGAGCAAACGCATCGCAGGGCCGCGTTTCACCGGATGTCCAGGCGGGAGATGACCTGCTCGTAGCGCTTGCCGTCGTCTTCGACGATGCGCATTTTGACCGGCATCAGCCGATGCTCGCGCGCCAGCCAGATTTCGGTGGCAGTTTCACCGGTGGCGTGTTGTTTGACCAGGTGAATCACCGCCAGCCGGCCCAGCGGTGTGTCGATCGCAGTGTCAGGGCCGATGGTGTAGCGGTACTGGTCGAGTTTGCGGCCGTTGGTCATCGCGAATGCCAGGCCTTTGAGTTTCGCCTGATCCAGAAACAGGAACTGGTACATCACCGACAGCCGGTCCTGCGTACCCGGCGGCAGCGTCGCGGTTTCGCTGCGGCCGTCGTGGGTAAACATCAGCGTGCCTGCGGTCCAGTCGAACGCGGCATTTACCCGCCGCGCATCACCGGTGCCGCGTGTGCCGTCGAAGGTCTTCGGACGCAGGCCACTGCTGCCGACTTCGCCGCTGCTGGTGACGCGTCCGGGGCGGCGCTGCACCAGCGTGAACACACCGATGGCCTTGGTTTCGCTGGCGGCCTGATAACTGCCGTCGCGGATTTCAAAGGTTTCCTGCATGACGGCGATCGGCGCGCCGTTCATCGACAACTCGTACTGCGCCTGCACCGCCTGCGGCGGAGTGACTGCAGCGAAAGCCGGCAGTGCAGCGGCGAGCAGCAGGGTGATGAATATCTTAAGCATCAGGAGCAGGAGAAAGCAGTGCATTCGCGGTATTGCGCACACCGCTGATCTGAACTTGTCCGTTGGTGGTAAGCGTGACACGGTCTTCGCACAACCAGCGTACGGCCTGCGGATAAATGCGGTGCTCCTCGGCGAGCACCCGTTTGGCGAGCGTGTCCTCGCTGTCGCCGGGCAGCACCGGCACCGCGGCCTGGATGATGATCGGGCCGTGGTCGAGTTGCGGCGTGACGAAATGCACTGTGCAGCCGTGGATGCGCACGCCGGCATCCAGCGCCTGGCGGTGGGTGTGCAATCCGGGAAACGCCGGCAGCAGCGAAGGATGGATGTTGATCAGGCGGCCGTGATAACGGTTGACGAAGTCTGCGGTCAGTACGCGCATGAAACCCGCCAGCACCACGAAGTCGGGCTTTGCAGCGTCGATGGCCTGCGCCAGCGCGGCATCAAAATCCGCACGCTGCGGGTAATCGCGATGATTGACTGCTGTGGTGGCCACGCCATGACGCGCCGCGGTGTCCAGGCCTTTGGCCGCGGGATCGTTGCTGATGACCGCGCAAATCTCCGCCGGCAGCCCCGCGGCAAGCAGGGCCTCCATGTTGCTGCCGCGCCCGGAAATCAGTATTGCGATGCGTTTCAGGGCCAGTCCTTTTCAGGTTTTAAATCTATATGACAACGGTTTGTGCTTCACTGCCGCGGCGGCGGCGCACAGTGCCGATGCGCCAGACCCGTTCACCGGCGCGTTTGAGCAGCGCCTGCGCGCGGGCGGCATCCTTCTCGGCCACCACCACCACCATGCCGATGCCGCAGTTGAACACGCGGTGCATTTCGTCATCGGCGACATTGCCTTGCTCCTGCAGCCAGCGGAACAGCGGCGGCTGCGGCCAGGCATCACCGCTGATCTCGGCGGTCAGCCTGTCGCCGAGCACGCGCGGCACGTTGTCGAGCAGTCCGCCGCCGGTGATGTGTGCCAATCCTTTGACCGGCAATTGTTTCATCAGTTTCAGCAGAGGCTTCACATAAATGCGCGTCGGCGCCAGGATCAGATCCTTTAACGCGCGGCCGCCGACTTTTGCCGACAGTTTGACGCCGCGCTGCGCGATGATCTTGCGGATCAGCGAATAACCATTGGAATGCGCGCCGTTGCTGCCGAGGCCGAGGATCACGTCGCCGGGGCGGATGCTGCGGCCGTTGATGATGCGTTTTTTCTCGACCACGCCGACGGCGAAACCGGCCAGGTCGTATTCGCCCGGCGGGTACATGCCGGGCATTTCCGCGGTTTCGCCGCCGATCAGTGCGCAGCCGGCCATTTCGCAGCCGGCGGCGATGCCCTTGACCACGTCGGTGGCGGAATCGACGTCGAGTTTGCCGCAGGCGTAATAATCGAGGAAAAACAGCGGCTCGGCGCCCAGGGTCAGGATGTCATTGACGCTCATCGCGACGAGGTCAATGCCGATGGTGTCGTGGCGCTGCCATTCGAATGCCAGCTTGAGCTTGGTGCCGACGCCGTCGGTGCCCGATACCAGCACCGGTTCGCGGTACCCGCGCGGCACGGCGAACAATGCGCCGAAGCCGCCGATGCCGGCCATCACGCCGGGACGCAATGTGCGTTTTGCATGCGGCTTGATGCGATCGACCAGCGCGTCGCCGGCGTCGATGTCGACACCGGCGTCGCGGTAAGTCAGTGCCTTGCGTGATGGGGATTTGCGTTTCAAGTGGGTCCTCGCGACTGACAGGAAATGGAACAGGGAAATGAGGCGAATGAGTGGGGCGAAAGAGTGGAACGAAATAAGGGGCGGTGTTTTCAGGGGCCGGTATCCGGTGCCCTGCTAAAATGCGCGCTCGGCAGTAATGTGTAATCAATGCGTCAAATTGACACCTCAGACAGATGCAGATTTTATCTTAAATGCATACCCAGGTTCGTAAACTGCAGCACTTCCGGCAATGGCCGGCACCTGCCATGGAACGGGGATGAAACAGCTCGCGCTGGAACTGGCATCGCCACCGGCGCCGACGCTGGATAATTTTGTCGTCGGCGACAACGCTGAAGTCATTGCCGCGGTGCGCGCATTGGCGCGTGGTGATGGTGGGGAGCGTTTTGTCTACCTGTGGGGCGGCAGTGGCAGCGGGCGTACGCACCTGTTGCAGGCAGTGCTGCGCGAGTGGCGTGGCGCCGGCAGGATCGCGCACTTCTGTACGCGCGATGTGTTGCCTGCGGCCGCGGCGGTCGCGGCGACGGATGCCATCGCCGTCGATGATGTGCAGCACATGCCGCCGCCGGCGCAGATTGAATTATTCAATATATACAATAACTTGAGGGATTCTTCCGGCTTGCTGCTGGTTGTCGGCGATGTACCGCCGGCGCGTCTTGCGCTGCGTGCGGATCTGCTGACGCGGCTGGCCTGGGGCCTGGTGTATGAAGTGAGCGCCTTGAGCGAAGGTGACCGTCGCGCGGTGGTGCAGGATTATGCGGTGGCCCGCGGTTTTGAACTGCCGGACGAGGTGACCGCCTACCTGCTCGCGCGCGCGCCGCGCGACCTGAGTTCGCTGCGCGCGCTGGTCGATACGCTGGACCGGCTGTCACTCGAACAAAAACGCGCAATCACCGTGCCGCTGGCGCGTGAACTGCTGCAGGCTGTACCGGGCAAACACTGAAATCACGATGGACTTTGACGGAACGCAAGAATGAACCTGGCCTTGTTTGACCTCGACAACACGCTGCTCGCCGGCGACAGCGATTTTGAATGGGCGCAGTTCCTGATTGATCGCGGCGTGCTCGACCGTGAAGTCTACGAAGCGCGCAACCAGGCGTTTTACGACCAGTACAAGGCGGGTACGCTGGACATCCGCGAGTTCCTCGACTTCCAGCTGAAGCCGCTGTCGCGCCATCCGCGCCCGGTGCTGGATGCCTGGCATGGCGAATATATGAAGGAGCGTATCCTGCCGATGATCCGCGATTCGGCGCGGGCGCTGGTCGACAAACATCGCGGCGAGCTGCGGGTGATCATTACCGCCACCAACAGTTTCGTCACGGCGCCGATTGCACGCGCATTCGGCATTGAACACCTGATTGCCACCGAGCCCGAAGTGCGCGATGGCGCATTCACCGGCGGCGTCAGCGGAACGCCGTGTTTTCTCGAGGGCAAGGTCGAGCGCCTCGAAGCGTGGCTGGCCGGGCGCGGCGAGAGCTTAAAAAACGTTTTAAAATCAACGTTTTATAGTGATTCTCATAACGACCTGCCCTTGCTGGAGCAGGTTGGCCACCCGGTGGCTGTGGATCCCGATGCCGCGTTGCGCGCGCACGCTGAAGCGCGTGGCTGGCCGATTATCAGTCTGAAATGAGCAGTCTGAACTGAGCAGCCTGCGTTGAGCAGCCTCGACTCTGCAGCCCGGAACACGGGGGTGGCTGCGGTGGGGCCATGTATAATCGCGCCGTTTTCCTCTGCTGCGGCGCATGGATTGCCTGTTGTTTTTGCCGGTCCTCCCTGAATGCGCTGAACGATATTTCCGCATGATCACCAAGCTGCTCGGCCGCGTGTTTTCGGGCCGCATGTTCAAATCCGCCAAACCGCGCATCATCGCGGTGAGCGAGCACGGCATCACCCGTGACCGCATCGGCAGTTGCGCGCTGCGCACCTGCGATGCGCTGCAGGAAGCGGGTTACGCCGCATTTGTCGTCGGTGGCGCGGTGCGCGACCTGATTCTCGGCCGCGATCCCAAGGATTTTGACGTCGCCACCAACGCCACGCCCGAAGAAGTGCGCGGCATTTTCCGGCGTTCACGGGTGATCGGCCGGCGTTTCAAAATCGTCCACGTACTGTGCGGCCGCGACATGGTCGAGGTGTCGACGTTCCGTGGTCCCGCGGTTGATGCCAGTGCCGGTACCAGCGTCGAGGATGAGCATGGCCGCCTGCTGCGGGACAATGTCTGGGGTGACCAGGCGCAGGATGCGACGCGCCGCGACTTCACCATCAATGCATTGTTCTACGATCCGGCGCGTGAGCAGGTCTGGGATTACCACGGCGGTGTTGCCGACCTGAAACGCAAGCGACTGCGCATGATCGGCGAACCGGCACAACGTTACCGCGAGGATCCGGTGCGCATGCTGCGCGCCGTGCGTTTCGCCGCGTCCTGCGGCCTTGAAATCGACGCCGCCACGCGCAAACCGATCAAGGCCCAGGCCACCTTGCTGGCCAATGTGCCGGCAGCGCGCCTGTTCGACGAAATGCTCAAGCTGCTGCTGTCGGGACATGCCGCCGAATGCGTAAAGCGCCTGCGCAGGGAAGGCCTGCATCACGGCATGTTGCCGCTGCTCGACGTGATCCTCGAGCAGCCGCTGGGCGAGCGTTTTGTGATGCTGGCGCTGAAAAATACCGATGAACGCATCCGCGCCGGCAAGACGATATCACCGGCCTTCCTGTTTGCCGCGCTGACCTGGCACGAAGTGCTGGCGGCCTGGAAAAAAATCGCGGCTCGCGGCGTGCCGCCGGTGCCGGCGCTGTATGAAGCGATGGACCAGGTCATCACCACGCAGACCGAACAACTGGCGATCCCGCGCCGTTTTACTTCGGACATGAAGGACTTGTGGTCACTGCAGCCGCGCTTCGAGCAGCGCGCCGGGCAGCGTCCGTTCCGTCTGCTTGAACATCCGCGCTTCCGCGCCGCCTACGATTTTCTGCTGTTGCGCTGCGAGAGCGGTGAGCTGGATATATCCATCGGGGAATGGTGGACAAAATTTCAGGACGCCGATACCGATACCCGCGAGTCGATGCTGGTGGCGGATACCGGGCCGGCAAAAAAACGCCGCAAGCGCCGCAAGCGCAAGTCCGGCGCTCCGTCGGCCCCGGCCGCGGACTGACGCGGGTGGCGGCGCCAACGCATAAGGCCTGTGTTGCGCTGGGCGCGAACATCGGCGAACCGCTGCGCCAGATCGAAGCCGGGTTTTCAGCGCTGGCCGCCTTGCCCGGCACCAGGCTTCTCGCCCGTTCTTCACTGTACCGCAGCGCACCGGTCGGTTACGCTGACCAGCCGGATTTCATCAATGCGGTGGCCATCATCGAAACCACGCTGGCGCCGCATGCCCTGCTCGACGCGCTGCTGGCCATCGAACGCGCGCATGGCCGCGTCCGTGAGTTTCCCAATGCGCCGCGTAAGCTGGACCTCGACATCGTGCTTTACGGCGATGTGGTACTGCAGGAGCCGGGGCTGACGATTCCCCATGCGCGCATGCTGGAGCGTGCTTTTGTGATGGTACCGCTGGCTGAAATCGCGCCGGACATCATGGTGCCCGGTCACGGCAAGGTCAGCGATCTTGCCAAACATGTGGATGCGGCGAGTGTCGCACAGCTAAAGCGAATCCCTGCATGACCCTCGCCGCAAAATGGGAACGAGCGGCATGACCCTCGCCGCAAAGTATAGGTATATCGTGGTCGAAGGCCCGATCGGCTCGGGCAAAACCACGCTGGCGCGACGCTTGGCTACACATCTCGGTGCGGCCACGCTGTTCGAGGACCCGGATGCCAATCCTTTCCTGCCCGGCTTTTACCGGGATGCCGCACGCCATGCGCTGCCGGCGCAGTTGTTTTTTCTGTTCCAGCGACTGAATCAGGTGCGGGACCTGGTGCAGTCGGACCTGTTTCGCAGCGTCACCGTCGCCGATTTCATGCTGGAAAAAGACCCGCTGTTCGCGCAGCTGACGCTCAACGACCATGAACTCGCCCTGTACCGGCAGATCTACGACCACTTGAAGCCGCAGGCGCCGCAGCCGGACCTGGTGGTGTATCTGCAGGCGGGTGCTGAAACGCTGGTGGAGCGGGTGCGCAAGCGCGCAACTACTTACGAAAAGACCATCCCCGACGAATACCTGCTGCGGCTGGCCGATGCCTATGCGCGGTTTTTCCACCATTACAATGCGGCGCCGCTGCTGATCGTGAATTCGGAGAATCTGAACTTCGTTGATTCTGCGGCTGATTTTGATTTATTGTTGCAGCGGGTCAACGCCATGCGCGGTCCGCGCGAGTTTTTCAGCCTGGGTGGTTGAAGGTAATCAAGGGAATTGAGGGAAATACCATGCGTATCACGCTGAGCACGCTGCACAAGATGATGCGGGACGGCGAGAAGATCACCATGCTGACCTGTTACGACGCGAGTTTTGCGACGCTGCTGGACGGCATCGGGCTCGACACGCTGCTGATCGGCGATTCGCTGGGCAACGTGCTGCAGGGCCATGAATCGACGCTGCCGGTGTCGCTGCGCGACATGGTCTATCACACGCAATGCGTGGCTCGTGGAACGAAAACCGCTTTTATTATCGGTGACATGCCCTTCGGCACCTTCCAGGTCAGCCCGCAGGATGCCTTCCGCAACGCCGCCGAAATCATGGCGGCCGGTGCGCACATGGTGAAAATCGAAGGTGGGCGGCCGATGCTGGAAACCATTTCCTTCCTGACCGAACGCGGCATTCCGGTCTGCGGCCACCTCGGGCTGACGCCGCAGTCGGTGCATCAGCTCGGCGGTTACCGCGTGCAGGGTAAGGCCGAGGATGACGCGCAGCGCATGCTCGATGACGCACGCATCCTTGAACAGGCGGGCGCCGGCATGATCGTGCTCGAGGCGATACCCGCGGCGCTGGCCAGCCAGATCACCGCGGCGGCGAAAGTGCCGACCATCGGCATCGGCGCCGGTGCGGATTGCCACGGCCAGGTGCTGGTGCTGCACGACATGCTCGATGTTTATCCCGGCAAAAAGGCCAAATTCGTCAAGAATTTCATGAAGGCCGCGGCGGGTTCGATCCAGGACGCCGTGGCGCTGTACGTCAAGGAAGTGCGCGAAGGCCGCTTTCCCGGCAAAGAGCATTCTTTTTAGGATGGAGGAGTGAGGATTGTGGATTGTGGATTGAGGGATAAACCCGGGGCCGGCAGGCACTGTACTGGCACTCCATCTACAATACGCATCCTTGGCCCCAGCGCAGCGCGCACTCCGCAATCCTCACTCCTCAATCCTGTCTAAACCATGGACGTCATACATTCAGTTTCCGAATTGCGGGAACGCCTGCGCCGCGAGCCCGATAACGTGTTTGTGCCTACCATGGGCAATCTGCACGAAGGCCATATTGAGCTGATGCGCATCGCAAAGCCGCGTGCTGCCTGCACCGTAGTCAGTATTTTTGTGAACCGCCTGCAGTTCGGGCCGCGCGAGGATTTTGACCGTTACCCGCGCACCCTCGAGTCCGATTGCGAAAGGTTGCGTAATGCCGGTGTCGATGTGGTGTTCGTGCCCGACGAAAAAGAAATTTATCCCGAGCCTCAGACCTACGTGGTTGAGCCTTCGGACCTGCAGCACATCCTCGA
>CAMBCD010000025.1 GCA_945863085.1 Bordetella parapertussis | reverse complement strand
CAACCTGTGCCGCTGTGCGGCTTATACTGAAATCATCAAGGCCGTGCGGCTCGCGGCGAAAAAACGCAAGGGCTGACCATGAAACGTCCTGCCGGCAATCCCCTCGATCTGCGCGCCTGGCTGGACACTGCCAGGTCGCTGGGGGAATTGAAGGACGTGCGCGGCGCTGATGCAAGACTGGAGCTCGGCGCGATCAGCGAATTGAACGTCAAGATCGACGGCGCGCCGGCGTTGCTGTTCGACGATATCCAGGGATACCCGAAAGGTTTTCGCGTGGTCACCTGCACCACGGCGAGTCCCGCCAGGCTGTCATCCATCCTGCGCCTGCCGGTGGAGCGCAGTCACCATAATCTGGTGCAGCAGCTGCGCGGACGGCCCAAGGGCTGGCAGGCGGAGGCGCCGAAATACGAACCGGTGGTCGTCGAGACCGGTCCGGTGCTGGAGAATATCCAGACCGGCAAGGATGTCGACATCAATATTTTCCCATCGCCGCTGTGGCATGAAAAAGACGGCGGACCGTACATCGGCACCGGCTGCTGCGTGGTGACCAAGGACTTCGATTCCGACTGGGTCAACGTCGGCACCTACCGCGTGATGGCGCATGACAAAAACCATGTCGGCCTCGACATGATTCCCGGCAAACACGGCGCGATCCAGTACGACAAACACATGAAGGCCGGCAAACCCTTCCCGGTCGCCATCGTCATCGGCTGCGACCCGCTGGGGTACCTGATTTCCGGCATCGAAGTGCCCTTCGGCATGTGCGAATACAACTACATCGGCGCCATCCTCGGCGAACCGGTGCAGGTGGTGCATGGTGAGTTGACCGGCTTGCCGATTCCGGCGGCCGCTGAAATCGTGCTCGAGGGGTACTGCTATCCGGGGGACGTGAAGATCGAAGGCCCTTTCGGCGAGTTCCACGGTTATTACCCGGGCAAGGAGGGCACGGCTCCAGTGATGACCATCGAGCGCGTGTATTACCGCAACGATCCGGTCATCGTCGGCAGCCCGCCGGCGAAGCCGCCGAATGATTATTCCTATTCCAAGGCGGTGATGCGCTCGGCGCTGCTGTTTGATGCACTGCTCGCCGCGGGTGTGCCGGACGTGGCGAGTGTGTGGGCGCATGAAATCGGCGGTGCGCGCATGTTCAACGTGGTGGCGATCAGGCAGCGTTACGCCGGTCACGCCCGCCAGGCCGGGCACATCCTCAACCAGTGCGGCGTCGGCGCCTACATGTCGCGTTATACGGTGGTGGTGGACGAGGACATCGATCCGTCCAACCTGCAGGAAGTGATGTGGGCGGTTGCCACGCGCACCGATCCCGAAATCGATATCGACATCATCAAGCGCGGCATGGGTTCGAAACACGACCCGATGTTCGTCGCTTACCGCTACAACGCGCCGTACAATTCCAAGGCCATCATCGATGCCTGCCGGCCGTACGACCACCTGCATGAATTCCCCGCGGTGGCCGAGGCCAGCAAGGAACTGCAGGAAAAGGTCAAAGCCAAGTGGAAAGACCTGTTCAAATAGCTGTTTTATATAAGTTATTGATTATAAAGGATATTTTATGCGATACCTGATTGTTGCCGCTCTCGCCGCATTCGCACTGTCCGCGCATGCCGCCGATTACCCGACCAAGCCTATTCGTGTGCTGGTGCCGTTTGCGCCGGGCGGCGTGGTCGATACCTCCGCCCGCATCCTTACCAACAAGATCATGGAAAAGCAGGGCTGGCAGTTCGTGGTCGACAACAGGCCCGGCGCCAATGGTTTCCTCGCCGTCGGCACCACTGCGCGCGCGACCGCCGACGGTTACACACTGCTCGCGGCACATACCGGTGAATTTTCGGTGAACCCGATGCTGTTCAAGAACGTGCCCTATGACTTCAACCGTGATTTCACATCAATCATCATGATCAGTGATGCGCCGATGCTGGTGGTGGTCAATGCCAGTTCGCCGTACAACAACCTGAAGGATCTGATCGCCGGCGCCAAAGCCAAGCCGGGCCAGCTGACCTTCGGTTCACCGGGCACCGGTTCGGTGAACCACATGGCGACCGAATGGCTGGTGGCCGCGGCCGGCGCCAAGGCGCTGCATATTCCGTACAAGGGTGGCGCGCCGGCGGTATCGGCCGTGGCGGCGAACGAAGTGGTGTTTACGGTTGCCGGGCTCCCCGGCGTACTGCCGCACCTGATGGCCAAGCGGGTGAAGGTGCTCGGCGTGACCACGGCGAAACGTTCGCCGCAGGTGCCGGACTACATGTCGGCGCAGGAAGCCGGCATCCCCGGCGTTGATGCCTCGATCTGGGTCGGCCTGTTTGCGCCCAAGGGCACACCGAAGGAAATCGTTGCCAAACTCTACCGGGCCTCGGCGGACGTGCTGTCCATGCCCGATGTAAAACAGCGTTATGCATCGGTCGGCGGCGCGGAAACCACGACCATGGGCAGCGCCGAATTCAACAAACGCATCAGCAGCGAACTGGAGCGTTACCGCAAGGTGGCGGCGCAGGTGGGGATTGAGCAGCAATAACCTTCTTCAGGGCTGTTGCAGGAAACGGCCGGGTGATCCCGGCCGTTTTATTTAAGTATTTGTTTTTATTATATAATTTTATGTGCTCCGACACGGCAATGATGGACTCCAGTGCCGGCGGATCAGTACATAATCCATGCCTTCAGCTGTCACCCGAAAAACTTTTCTTCCGAGGAATTCGCCATGACCATTTCCATGTATGAAGCCAGCGTACCGCGCTTCGTCAACATTCTGACCAATCTGTCAGCCATCCTCGACAAGGCACAGGCGCATGTCGATGCAAGCAAAATCGACGCCGCCGCACTGACCACGTTCCGGCTGTATCCGGACATGTTCGCGATGGCGCGCCAGGTGCAGATTGCCTGCGACACGGCCAAGGGTGCGGTGGCGCGGCTGGCCGGCGTGGATATTCCCGTGAACGAAGATACCGAGCAGACCCTGGCCGAGCTGAAAAAGCGGATCGCGACGACCATCGCCTTCGTGCAGTCGATCCAGCCCGAGCAGATTGACGGCTGCGAAGACAATGACATCACACTGCGCCGCGGTGAAAAAAGCACCACCTACAAGGGCATGCAGTTCCTGCTCGGCCACGCGCTGCCGAACTTCTATTTCCATGTCACGACTACCTACAACATTCTGCGCCACAACGGCGTGCCGGTTGGCAAACGTGATTATCTGGGTAATCCATAAGGTGCTTTTTAATCGGATACTCATTTTATATGCAGAAAAAAGGCCGGCAATTGCCGGCTTTTTTTGCGACTAACCCGCAGCAAGGGTTATTGCTGCGGAATCTTCGCCTCACGGGCCACTTTTGCCCAGCGCCCGATGTCACGCTGGATCTGTGCAGCGAATTCCCCGGGCGAGTTACCGATGGCTTCGGCGCCTTCGCTGGCAAGTTTCAGCTTGATGTCGGGCAGCGCCAGCATGCGCACGGTTTCTGCATGCAATCGCGTGATCACCCCGCGGGGTGTGCCTGCAGGTGCAAGCACGCCGTACCATGATCCGGCTTCGAAACCGGCGAGTCCTGCCTCGGCGAAAGTCGGCAATTCGGGCAGCGTCGGCGTGCGTTTCACGGAAGCCACCGCCAGTGCGCGCAGCCGGCCTGCCTTCACCAGCGGCAGCAAAGCCGGAAGCGAATTGAACATCAGCGATACATGACCGCCGACGAGGTCGTTCACTGCGGGTGGCCCACCTTTGTAGGCGATGTGCACGACGTTGATGCCGGCCATCGTGCGCAGCATTTCACCGGCGAGATGGGCCGAACTGCCGGTGCCGAAGGAGGCGTAATCAAGCTGTCCCGGCCGCGATTTTGCCAGCGTGATGAGTCCTTTCAGCGTGTTCGCCGGTACAGACGGATGTGCCACGAGCAGGAACGGCGAGTCGGCAAAATTGCTGATCGGCGCAAAATCCCTGACAGGGTCGTAGGGCAGCTTGGCATAGACCGCCGGGTTTGTGGTGTGGGTGCCGGTGGTGCCAAAGAGCAATGTGTAACCGTCGGCTGGCGACTTGGCGACGAACTGCGTGCCAATGATGCCGGCGGCACCTGCGCGGTTGTCGATGATCGGTGTCTGTTTCCATGCATCGCCAAGTTTCTGACCAAAGGCCCGCGCGAAAATGTCGGCATTGCCACCCGCAGGGAAAGGCACGACGATGCGGATGGGTTTTGCAGGATATTGTTGGGCTAATGCAGGTATCGCACTGGCAGCGAGGGTGACTGCAAGCAGGCAGGTTGCGCTGATGCGGAAGGTCATGACGTCTCCATGCTGTTGATTACGTGCCGACTCAGGCGGTAACAGCGGTCTTTGCCGGAATTCCCCCGCGCTGCACCCAGCGGTAACGATCCGCCAGCGAAGCGGCGAGCGGGCGGCGCTTCTCATCGGGCACCGCGATCCACATCCGCAGCAGGTGGCGCTGGCGTTCCTGCTCCGGGTAATCCTCGTAGGCTTCCCGGGCGTGCATCATGGTGTGATTGTTGATCAACTGGATGTCGCCTTCCTGGAAATCCATGGTCAGCATCAGTTCAGGGCGGTTGGCGATTTCCTGCACTGCAAGCAGTGCTTCGCGCTGCAGCGGCGTCGGCCGGTATTGCTCGCCGAAACGTGCCGCCGATTCATAATAAATGAGGCTGCAGATACGCGCGGTGATGAGGCCATGGCACTCGCTGAACATCGGGATGCTGAACCACGGTTGTTCCCCGGCGGGTTCCTCGCCGCGCCAGTCGAGGTGGAATAGACCGTAGAGCGCTTCGAGCAAGTCGGGATTTTCTTTGCGCAGCACGTTGTGAATCGTCAGGGCACTGGTCAGCTTGCTCGCGCCGCCGGACTTTGCGGTTCGCAGGCAGAACAGTCCCAGCACGTCGATTGGCAGCATGTCGGTATGGAAATCCATGCGCTGGCTTGTCTGATACGCGCGGGCATTGGGGTCATCGAGCTGACGGCCCTCATCGCGGACATGGCCGAGCAGGTGTCCGCGCGCGTTTTGCGATACCGGGGTGCCGAAGTAACTGGTGATGCCCCAGTAAATCAGTTCGCAGTCTGTATCGCTGTAACGGTGGCGCGGGATGCCACGGATCAGCTTGAAGCCACGGCCGTTTTCGATTTCGTCCAGGATGCCATCGAGTTTCGCCTTGAGCTGCGGCAGTGGAAAAGCCGCTGACATGAACGGGATGTGCAAGCCACAGCGTTTGATCTGTGCCAGCGCAGCATCGATTTCTGAGATCTCGGCCGCTTCAAGCCGGCAGGTCCACTGCGGGTCGCTCTGAATTGCGGGGCCGGCCCATGCATCAGGGCTGGTGATGTGCAGGTGCGGCAATGACATGGCGTTCTTGCCTTTCACGCACCCACAGCCACGGGAGCCTCACCTTTGACCTGTGTGCGGTACAGAGTACGCCGATACTGCGGGTCGTAGGGGGTGGCTCGGTGCAGTGTGCAACGGTTGTCCCAGACCACGAGGTCGCCAGGCTGCCATTTGTGGGAATAGACATGGTCGGGGCGCGTGGCAAAAGCTTCGAGTTCATCGATCAATGCCCGTGATTCATCGTCGGCCATGCCAACAATGCGCGACACCACGTCCTTGGCGACAAACAGTGCCGGCCGGCGGGTGGCTGGATGCAAACGTACCAGCGGGTGCTCGACTGGCGGCACCTTGGCAAGCTGTTCCGGGCTCAGCGGCTGGCGTCCCGGATACAGCGCCGAATAGCGGTAGTTGCGGTCGTGTATTGCACGCAGCTTCTGCAGTTTTTTGCGCTTTTCTTCCGGCAGGTCGGCAAAGGCCGCATACATGTCGGCGAACTGGGTATCGGCGCCCGTCGGCGGGCATTCGACGGCATAGAGCAACGTTACCAGCGCCGGCTGCGGCTTGTACGATAAATCCGAATGCCAGTGCATGCCGCCTTTGGTGATGCCGATCGACACGCCGTCCTTTTTTACGTTCGACAGTACGCGCACCTGTGGCAGATGCGGGAACACGTGTTCAGTCATGTGGTGAATATCCAACTCACCAAAACAGCGGCTGAACGCTGCGAGCTGGTCAGGCGTGAGTGCCTGGGCACGGAAAAAAATCACTCCGTAGCGGTGCAGGGTTTCCAGGATGGCGGCAAATGTTGCCGGGTCCGGCGGGGTCGACAGGTCGATGTCGTCGATCCTGGCGCCAAGGTGCTCACTCATCGGCCGCACCGACAGCGGGGATCCGGAATTCGGGACTGGTCTGCTGCTCATGGCTTCTCTCCTGGTCAGTCCGGTTTGATGCCTGCAGCCTTCGCTGCTTCGCGATAACCGGCAATGTTCGCCTTCAGGAAGGCTCTCAGTTCCGCAGGCGTTTCGGCATAGGCGTCGGCGCCCTGATGGTCCAGCTTCTTGCGAACTTCCGGCAGCCCGGTCGCACGCCGGAGTTCGGTTTCAAGCCGGGCGAGAATACGCTGCTGCGTTTTTGCCGGCGCGACCATCGCATAAAACTGCGAAACCTCGAGTCCCGGCAACCCTGCCTCCGCTGCGGTCGGCAGTTTGGGCAGGTGGGGCGAGCGTTTCGGCGCCGCCACCGCCAGCGCGCGTATGCGGCCGGACTGCACCTGCGGTTTTGCCGAAATCATGTTGACCACCATCATCTGCACCTCGTTGCCGAGCAGGCCGGTGACCGCGAGACCGCCGCCCTTGTACGGCACATGCTGGATGTCGACGCCGGCCAACTGCCCGAAACGAGCGCCAGCGAGATGGGTCGTGCCGCCGACACCACCAGAGCCGTAACGGTATTTTCCGGGGTTCGATTTCAGCAGCGTGATCAGCTGTTGCAGCGAAGTCGCCGGCATCGAGGCGTGAACGACAATGACGTTGTCGAGCGAGGCTACCCGCATCAGCGGGGCGAAATCGCCAAAGATGTCGTACGGCGTCTTGCGATTCACGGCTGCAAGGATGGTGTGGTTGTCGCCGAGCATGCCGATGGTGTAACCGTCGGGGGTTGCCTTGGCCAGCATGTCGGCGCCAATGGTTGCACTGGCGCCGGGGCGATTCTCGATTATCACCGGCTGTTTGACCGATTCGCTGAGTGCCTCGCCGACGATGCGCATGATGGTGTCGTACGATGCTCCCGCGACATAGGGCACCACGGCACGGATCGGGCGCTGCGGGTACGATTGCGCCCATGCGTTGGATACTGCGGCACCGATGAGCAGCCAGACCGTGGCCGCTGTCGCCGCGGTTTTCATGAACCCCATACTGACCTCCTCCAGGTTTTGTAGTGGGAACTTCGACTCCGGCTTCAGTTTGCACGGGATCATGGTGGCAGGTCAAACTCCGCAAAGTGGCCCCGTGCAAACTGTTTGCATGTGGCTTTGCATTTTTTGCATTGCGCTTTCGAAGATTGCAGCGGCCCGGGTCATAATGATCGTGACAGCACCCTGCTGCGGATTCCGCAATGCCCACATTCAGGCGCGAAAACCAGTTAAAAATTAACGATTGCAGAAACCGACGGAGCACACATGAAATCCAAACTGATGATGATTACGCTCACCGTGGCATTGGGTGGCGGCGGATTCGTGCAGGCACAGGAGAAATATCCGGTCAAACCGATCCGCATGATCGTCGGCTACGCTCCCGGTGGCGGCAGCGACATCATTGCCCGGCTGGTCGCGCCGCAGATCACCGAGGCGCTGGGCCAGCAGGTCATTGTCGAAAACCGCGCCGGCCAGGCGCAGAACATCGCCGCCGAATTCCTGATCAAGCAACCGGCCGACGGTTACAACCTGTTCCTGAGTTCTGTCGCTCTGGGCGTCAACGTCACCCGCTGGCTATGGACTTACAATCACGAACGGCCGAATATGGCGCTGGGTGGCATCACGCCCATGCAGAAATTGAAGCTCGCTGCTTAATCCCACTTCCGGCTGATGCTAAAAATGGGGAGATTACCCTTTTAATCCGTTGGTCGTGGCCGCTCCGTGATCCGGGAAGCCTCAAGTCCAGCCCTCTATTTCAATCGCGGATTCAGTACATCCCGCAACCGGTCCCCGACCAGGTTGATTGCGACGATGGTCACCAGAAGCGCAATCCCCGGGAAAAAACTGATCCAGTACTTCCCGGATAACAGGTGCGTGTAGCCGTTGGCGATCAGCAGGCCCAGCGACGGTGAGGTGATGGGCATGCCGAGGCCGAGGAAGGACAGGGTGGCTTCCAGCGCGATCGCATGCGCGACCTGCACCGTGGCGACGACAATCAGCGGTGGCAGCACATTGGGCAGCACGTGGCGGAACAGGATGCGCGCGCCGCTGTAGCCGGCGCAGACCGCGGCATCGACATATTCCTTTTTGAGTTCGACCAGCGCGGCGCCGCGTACGGTGCGCGCGTAATAGGCCCATTGCACGACGATCAGCGCGATGATGATCTTGTCGACGCCCTGGCCGGCGAGTGCGAGCAGGATCAGCGCGACCAGGATGGCGGGGAAGGACAGCTGCAGGTCGACGATGCGCATGATCAGCGCATCGACCCAGCCTCCCGCGCGTGCGGAAACCAGGCCGATGACCAGTCCCAGTCCCAGCGCGGCGACCGTCGACAACACGCCGACCCCTATGCTGATGCGCAGGCCGTAGAGGATCGCCGAAACCATGTCGCGGCCCTGGTCATCGGTGCCCAGCCAGTAGGTGTATCCCGCTGCGGCTTTTGTACCCGGTGCGAGTTTGGCGTCGAGGATGTCGAGTTGCGCGAGGTGGTAGGGGTTCTGCGGCGTGAGCCAGGGCGCGGCGACGGCGGCAAGCAGCAGCAGGCACAAAATCCAGAATGCGCCCAGCGCGATGCGGTCGCGGGCAAAGCCGGCAGTGAATTCCCGGGTGGGAGAAAGTGCCGCGTTCATCGTGCGCCCTTCAGCCGCACCCGCGGATCCAGCGCGGTATAGAGCAGGTCGACCAGCAGGTTGATGAAAATGAATAAAAACACGATCACCAGCAGGTAGGCGACGATCACCGGGCGGTCGAGCACGTTGATGGAGTCGATCAGCAGCTTGCCCATGCCTGGCCAGGCGAACACGGTTTCGGTGACCACGGCAAAGGCGATCAGCGATCCGAGCTCGAGGCCGACGACCGTGACAATGGGAATCAGGATGTTGCGCAACACATGCACGCGTACCACCTCGCGTTCGGGCACACCCTTGGCGCGGGCGTAACGCACATAATCCTGCAGCATGGCTTCGCGCGTGCCGGCGCGGGTGAGCCGGATCAGCAGCGACAGTTTGAACAGCGCGAGGTTGGTCGCGGGCAGGATCAGGTGGCGGATGCCATCCCAGGTCAGGAAACTGACGGGGATGCCGAGGACATCGACAGTGGCGCCGCGGCCGGTGGTCGGCAGCCAGCCCAGTTGCACCGAAAACACCATGATCAGCATCAGTCCGACCCAGAACGTCGGCAGTGAAAAACCGAGGATGGAGCCGGCCATGATGCTGCGGCCGATCCAGGAGTCCGGTTTCAGTCCGGCGAGCAGGCCCAGCGGGATACCGAGCACGATGGCGATCAGCATCGCCATGAATGCCAGCTCGATAGTTGCCGGCATGCGCTCGAAAATCAATTCGATGGCGGGGATGCTGGCGGCGAAGGATTTGCCGAGGTCGCCGCTGAAGGCGCCCTTGAGGAATATCCAGTATTGCTCCCACAGCGGCCGGTCGAGGCCCAGGCGCGCGATGGTCTGCGCAATTTCCGCCTGGTCGGCCTGCGGGTTGATCAGGATGTCCACCGGGTTGCCGATGGCGTAGACGCCGGTGAACACCAGCAGCGACATCACGAACAGCGTGGCGATGCTCTGGGCGAGGCGACGCAGCGTGAAGTTCAGCATGGCGGTCGTGTGTCGCGGAGCACCGGCTTACGTCGAAGCTGAAACAAAACGGCCCAGACGCACCGCGGTTTGCCCGCGATACAGCCGTTTCGACGGCATCACCAGCACGCAGCGGTCGTACGGCGTGCGCACTTCCCGCTCGCCGTCCCAGCCGATGAGGGTTCCCGCCTGCTCGATCAACTCCAGACCCGTGAACGGGCGTGCGAAACGGAATGTTTCCGATTCGATGGTGACAGGATGGGTGACTTCGACCAGGTTTTGCGGCAGCGGATTTTCAGCGAAGCGGAATGGCCCCCGTTCGGCATCGATGACGCCATAACGGGCGAGAAAGCGCAGCGTGGTCTCGCGCGCGACCGTGACCGAGTGTTGCGCCCAGTGTTGTCCACATTCGACCAGCAAGGCGTTGCTGGCACTGGCAGCGTCACCGAAGGCGGCGTAGTCGCGCATGCGCCGGCCGGCAGCATGTCCCGAATCGCAGACTGCCAGCGCGGGATAAGCGATCTCGCTGGCGAGCAGGCGGCCCTTGGCGAGAGGTCCGGCAAGCAGCAGCGGCTCGGAGGGATGCTGCATGGAATGGATATCAAGCAGGAAGTCGACGCTGTGGAGAAACGGGCGGATGGTCCGGGCGCGGCGCAGCTCGACACTGTCGCGCTTGCCGTCGAGCACCTCGGGTGTCCACAGCCGGTTGAAATCCTCGTCGACCCAGCGTGAGGCTTCAGGCCGTGCCGGGTCGAAGCGCTCGAACGCGGCGACATTGCAGAATGCGAGCGTCAGCCGGCCACGCAGCGGGCGTATGCCGGCGCGGAACAGCTCATCGAGGACGATTGCGCCGCAGATTTCGTTGCCATGCACCAGCGCAGTGAGCATCACATGCGGTCCGGGATTCCCGCTGTCGATCGTGGTGAGGTAGTCGATGCCGGTATTTCCGGAACGATAGCCCGCAATGTCAGGAGGCGATATTTCCACGGTATAGGCGTTGGGATCGGTCATTGTGTGTGCGGGGTGAAGTGGTGGGCGAAGGTGAACTCGTCCGTGCGCGGCGTGTAGTTCAGGCCGGCGCGCATCGCCCAGCTGACGACCTGGTGGTGCAAGGGGATAAACGCGAGATCGTTCATCGCCAAGGTGTTCGCTTCACGTGCCAGCGTTTCACGCTTGTTGCGATCAACGCTGGCGAGGGCCTGTTCCATCAGTGCATCGACCCGGGGATTGGCATAACGCCCCCAGTTCCACGCGCCGTAACCTTTTTCGGGATTGGGTGTGGCGACCAGCGAGCGCAAGGCGAGGTCGGCGGCAAAAGAACCCCAGCCGAGCAGCGCGAAAGCAGTTTCTTCCTTGCGCACCCGCCCGAGGAAAGCCGACATCGGCATCGCTTCGACGCGGGTGCTGATGCCGGCGCGGGTCAGTAGTTGCGCCACGGTCTGCAGCACCTGTTCATCGTTGATGTAACGGTTGTTGGGGCCGACGAGGGTGACATGGAAACCGTTCGGGTAGCCGGCTGCCGCGAGCAGTTTTTTCGCGCCTTCGACATCGTAGGCTTCGGCTTTCAGCGCGGGGTTGTGGCCGAACACGCCCGGCGACACGATATTGCTGGCGGGTACGGCGAGGCCTTCCATCACGCGCTCGGCGATGGCTGCGCGGTTGATGGCCTTGGAGATCGCCTGGCGTACGCGCAGGTTCATGAAGGGATTTTTGGCGAGCGGTTTGCCGCTGGCGTCGGTGACGCCCGGCGGTTGCGCACGATACTGGTCGAGGTGCAGCAGGATGGTGCGCCAGGACGTGGTTTGGGTAACTCGTAACTTATTGTTTTTATTGAGTTTTTTAATGTCCGCCGAAGGCACGTGTTCGATCACATCGAGTTCGCCCGAGAGCAGGGACGCGGTGCGCGAGGGATCTGCCGGTATTACCCGCAGCGTGACCCTGTCCCAACTCGGCCAGGCCGCGGCCTTGCCCCACCAGCCCTCATGGCGCGCGAGTTCGAGCCGGTCGCCGCGCTGGTAACGCACAAACTTGTACGGCCCGGTGCCGACCATCGCGCGGCCCGCATCAAAATCTTCGGGGCCGGCATTGAGCGCGTGTTTTTTGGAAACGATCAGGATCGAATTGATTTCCTCGGGCAGCGCGCCGTACGGATATTTGGTTTTGATGCGCAGCGTGTGCGCATCCACCGCAGTGGCCGATGCGATGGAACGGACATAGGAGGCAAAACCGCCCGGGCTGCCCTTGATCGACAGCGGGCGCTGCAATGAAAACGCGGCGTCTTCAGCAGTGAAGCCGGAGCCGTCATGGAATTTGACGCCGCGGCGCAGCTTGAATTCCCAGGTGGTGGCGTCGATGGCGCGCCAGCTCTCGGCAAGTCCGGGAATTAATTTTGTCTGCGGATCCACATCAGTCAGTGATTCGAAGACATGGCGGCCCACAGTCAGGTTGGGCTGCGAGGCGAGCAGGTGCGGGTCCAGTGAAGTCACTTCACCGGAAAGGCCGATGCGTAATTCGGCGGCGGGTGCAGCAGCACACAGCAGCGCGGCGAGCAGGGCCGCACTGAACAAGGAAAACGTCAGGGCAATTTGTTTTTTCATATCAGGCTCAAGCATACCGCAGCCCTGCGTTGACAGTGCAGGCGGGCCTGCCTATGCTGGCCCTTTATAACGACGGACGTTGTGATGAAGCCTCATGTCGCGCCCGGCTCCGAAACCCTGAAGCTGATCCGCGAGCTGATCGCGTTCCCCACGGTCAGCCGGGACCCCAACCTCGAACTGATCGATTATGTGCGCGAACTGCTGCGGCCGCTTGATGCCGATGTGCGCATGACCTTCAATGACGACCGGCGCAAGGCCAACCTCTTTGCGACGCTGGGCCCGCGCGGCATGCCCGGCGTGGTGCTGTCGGGCCACACCGACGTGGTGCCGGTGGACGGCCAGGACTGGGCGACGGATCCGTTCACGGTCACCGAGCGCGACGGCCGGCTTTATGGGCGCGGCACCTCCGACATGAAAAGTTTCATCGCCTGCGCGCTGGCGCTGGTGCCGGAGTTCGTGCGGCGCGGATTGCAGACGCCGCTGCACCTGGCGTTTTCCTATGACGAGGAAGTCGGCTGCCTCGGCGTGCGCGACCTGCTGACGGACATGGCGCAGGCGGGCATCAAGCCCCTGTCGTGCATCGTTGGTGAGCCGACCGAAATGCGGCCGGTGATTGCACACAAGGGCAAGCAGAGTTACCGCTGCACAGTGCGTGGCCTGGCTTCGCATTCGGCCTATGCGCCGTACGGCGTCAACGCAGTGGAGGCGGCGGCCGAGGCGGTGGCTTTCCTGAAGCAAATGGCGCGCAGGCACCGCGACCGCGGGCCCTACGACCGCGGCTTCGATGTCGCCTACACGACAGTGCACACGGGGGTGATCCGTGGCGGCACGGCGCTGAACATCGTGCCCCACGACTGCGTGTTCGATTTTGAATTCCGCAATCTGCCGGGGGATGACCCCAATGCCTTGCTGAAGGAATTCGAGGCGCATGTGCGCGGGATAATCCAGCCGGAAATGCACGCGGTTGATCCGAAGAGCGGATTCAAAATCGTCAAAATGTCGGAAATCCCGGCGCTGGATACCGGTGCCGAGGCGGAGATCACCGCACTGGCGCAGGAGTTTTCGGGCAGCAACGACATCACCAAGGTGTCCTTCGGTACCGAGGCCTCGCAGTTCCAGGTGGCGGGAGTGCCAACCGTCGTGTGCGGGCCGGGATCCATCCGCGAGGCGCACAAGCCCGATGAATTTGTCACCCTGGAGCAGGTCGCCCGCTGCGAGCATTTCCTGCGCGGCCTGATGTCACGGTGCTGCGGATCCTAGGCGGGATGGCGTTGCCCGAAAAAAAGCCCCGCAACGCGGGGCTTTTTTAAGGTTCTTTTTTTCTGCGGCTTAATTATTGTTGGTTGTCGCGATGAACTTCGGATCACCCTGCTGCTCGCGTTCGAACTCGAGGAAATCGTAATAACCGCAGCGCTTGGCGTCCGGATATTCGCGGCACACGGCAGGGCGTGATTCGTACACCGTGCACTGGCGCTTTTTGGTGTCGAACAGTTTGCAGATCTTGCCGTAGTGTTTGTCGTCCTGCTGCTTCAGTGAACGCACTTTTTCCGTGCGGTCGAAACGCGTGTAGCTGGATTCCGCCTGCGCGTAGCTGATGTCGAAGTGTTTGGCCAGTCGCGCGATGTCGCGTTTGCCAACTTCGATCAGCGGATAGCTGCAGCAGTAGCCGGGACATTTGCTGCAGTCGTACTGGTTGGCGGATTTTTTGGCGGCCTTGCTCGAACTCATTGTGCTCATTTTTGATTACTACGCGCCGGTAATGCGGCGGCCTTTGGGAAAGCGCGCATTCTACCTGCGTGTGACCGGTCAGGGGTGAAGGATTTTCGACAAAAACTGCTGCGCGCGCTCGGAACGCGGTGTACCGAAGAAGTCATCCTTGCTGGCATCTTCGACGATTTCGCCGCGGTCCATGAAAATCACGCGGTGGGCAACCTTGCGCGCGAATCCCATTTCGTGGGTCACGCACATCATGGTCATGCCTTCGTGGGCCAGTTCGACCATCACGTCGAGCACCTCGTTGATCATCTCGGGGTCGAGCGCAGAGGTCGGCTCGTCGAACAGCATCGCGATCGGGTCCATCGCCAGTGCGCGGGCAATCGCCACGCGCTGCTGCTGGCCGCCGGAGAGCTGGCCGGGGAATTTCTGCGCATGATCGATCAGGCCGACACGCGTCAGCAGGGCGCGGGATTTTTCCGTGGCTTCCTCGACGCCGCGCCCCAGCACCTTGACCTGCGCCAGGTTCAGGTTGGCGGTGACGTTCATGTGGGGAAAAAGCTCGAAGTTCTGGAACACCATGCCGATTTTGGCGCGCAGCTGCGGCAGGTTGGTCGTTTTGTCGCCCACCGATTGGCCGTTGACGATCAGGCTGCCGGCCTGGAAGGGTTCCAGCCCGTTGACGCATTTGATCAGTGTCGACTTGCCCGAGCCTGAAGGGCCGCAGACGACGATGACCTCGCCTTTTTCGACCTGGGTCGTGCAGTCCTTCAGCACCTGGAAGCTGCCGTACCATTTGCTGATGCTCTTGAATTCGATCATGGCCATGATGGATTGCCTTCGTTTTTACAGACCTTAGCGCGGCGGGGTGATGCGCAACTGCAGCCGCTTGACGGTATACGACGCGAGGAAACAGAGGATGAAATAGATCACGGCGGCGAACAGGTACATTTCCACCAGTCGCCCGTCGCGTTGCGCGACCTTGCTCGCCGCACCCATGAAGTCGGTCAGGCCGACCACGTAGACCAGCGAGGTGTCCTGGAACAGGATGATGCCCTGGGTCAGCAGGATCGGTACCATGTTGCGGAAAGCCTGGGGCAGAACCACCAGCCGGGTCGCCTGCGGGTAGGTCAGGCCCAGTGCGTAGCCGGCATTGACCTGGCCAGCGGGCACGCTCTGGATGCCGGCGCGGATGATTTCGCAGTAATAGGCGGCTTCAAACAGCGTGAACGCGATCAATGCCGAATAAAACGGGCCGATGCCCTGGGCGTAACTGTCGCCGCTGAGGTGTTTGACGGCGATCGGCACCAGGAAATAAAACCAGAAAATCACCAGGATCAGCGGCGTTGCGCGCAGCAGGTTGACATAGATGCCGGCAGGGACACTGATGACCTTGATGCTGGACAGCCGCATCAGCGCGAGCAGTGTGCCGAGCACGATGCCGCCGACCATCGCCAGCAGCGTCAGCCACAGCGTGGTCAGCATGCCCTGTCCGAGGTAGGGGAGAGCGCGCTGGATGACGTCGAAGTCGAAGTTGCTAAACATGGCCCTCCCTCTCCCCCGACCCCTCTCCCCAAGAGGAGAGGGGAGATTCGTGGCGCTGTTGCGCGGAAAGAGGACGGAACATGCGCTATTTCCCGGTGCCGATGTAACCGGGCACCCGCACGCGGCGCTCGAGCAACTGCATCGCGACAACCACCGCCATTGTGATCAGCACATAGACCACGGTGGCGAGCGTGAAAATTTCAAAGGTGCGGAATGTGTATTCGG
>CAMBCD010000024.1 GCA_945863085.1 Bordetella parapertussis | reverse complement strand
CAGCCACCCCTTACCATGACGCGGCGCGGCACATCGCGCGCCGACTTGCATAAAAACATCAAGGGCGCATGCCCAAAATGCATGGGAGGAAAATAACTTGAACATGAACTTTTTTCGGTTGTTGGTCGCTGTTCTGGCACTGATGTTCGCCGGCGTGGCCGTTGCCCAAAAATTTCCCGAACGGCCGATCCGCATGATCGTGCCGCTGCCACCGGGATCGGCAAGCGATTTTCTTGCCCGTACGCTGGGCGCGTCGTTGACGGAGCTCTACCGCCAGCAGGTGGTGATCGACAACCGGCCCGGCGCAGGCGGATTGATCGGCAGCAGCGTGCTGTCCGAGGCGACCGCCGATGGCTACACCTACGCCATGGTCGCGCCGCCGCACATCGTTGCCGCGCTGTTGCAGAAAAAACCGCCGTATCATCCCTTGCGCGATTTCACGGCGGTGATGGAGGTGGCGTCGATCCCGAACATCATTGCGGTGACGCCCGGCCTGCCGGCACGCAACCTCAAGGAACTGGTGGCCTTGCTGAAGGCCAATCCATCGAAATACAACTATGCATCGCTGGGCATGGGCACGCTTGCGCACATTGGCGCCGAAATTTTCAACCAGGCGGCCGGCGTCAGGACCCAGCATGTGCCGTTCAAGGTGGTGCCCGATGTGTTCAGCGAGACGGTTTCCGGCCGCGTACATTATCTGGTGTTCACGGTGCCGACACTGTCACCGGTGGTGCGGGACGGGCGCCTGCGCGCGCTGGCGGTGACATCGGCAAAACGCAATCCGGCGTTTCCGAACATTCCGTCAGTCGTCGAGGAGGGGCTGCCGGCGGCGCAATCCGACGGCTGGTTCGGCCTTCTCGGTCCTGCAGGGGTGCCGAAAAAGATCGCGGGGCAATTGGCTGCGGACGTGAAAAAAATCATCGCCCAGCCGCGCATCAGGGAAGCGTTCGAGAAACAGGGTGCCGAAGCCGCAGTGCATTCCAGCCCCGAGGTTTACGACAAGCTGATGAAATCCGAGTACGACCGTTACGTCAAGCTGGTGAAGGACGTAGGGATGAAAGCGCAATGAGGATTGAGGATTGAGGAGTGAGCAACTTGCCTTGGTTTTGACGTTTCGCTCAATCCTCAATCCGCATCCCTCATTCATAACTGCAGTCCTGTCCAGCCGCCGCCCAGTGCCCTGACCACATCGGCCACGGCCGCGCGTTGTGCGCGCAGCGCATCAGCGCGATTGAGTTCGGCGTTGAGCAGGTTGCGCTCCGCGTCGAGGGCCTCCAGCTGGCTGGTCAGTCCGTTGACATAACGGATGCGGGCCAGCCGCAGGGATTCATTCAGCGCCGCGGCGCGCGCGGTTTCGGCATCAAACACCTCGCGCGCCTTGGTCTGCGCCACCAGCGCATCGTGGGTTTCACGGAATGCCGCCTGCAATGTTTTCTGGTACTGCGCCAGTGCCTGGCGTTCACGCGCTTCCACGGCCTCGATTTCGCCGAACAGGCGGCCGCCCTGGAAAATCGGCTGCGCCAGCGCAAATCCGAGACTCCAGATGCCTGCCGGTCCCGTGAACAGGTCGGTCAGCGCGGCGCTTTCACTGCCGAGGTAACCACTGAGTCCGATGCGCGGGAAAAGTGCTGCGCGAGCGGCGCCGATGCGGGCGTTGGCGGCGATCAGTTGCTGTTCAGCGGCAACCACATCGGGCCGGCGCAGCAGCAATGACGAGGGCAGGTCGGCAGGGATTACCGGCGTGGACGGCTGGCCGGCTTCGGCGGTGCGGACGACGTTTTCATTGATCAATGCGCGCGGGCTGCGGCCGAGCAGCACCCCCAGCGCGAGTTCTTCGCCGGTGCGACGGCGTTCAAGCGCCGGCAGCTGTGCCTGTGCTGCGAGTACTTCGGCTTCGATCTGGCGCAGCGTGAATTCATTGATCAGCCCGGCGTCGGCGCGGATGCGCTGAAGCCGGAAATCCTGCTGACGCAGTTCCAGCGACCTGCGCGTCGCGGCAATCTGCGCATCGTAGGACACCAGCGCGTAGTACGACCGGGCGACTTCGGCGGTCAGCGCGATGCGCACGGTTTCACGCGCGGCGGTTGTTGCCAGCAACTCGGCGCGTGCGGCCTTGCTGCTGTTGCTCAGGCGGCCCCACAGGTCGACTTCATAGGCGACATTGAGCTGTGCGCGGTAATTGTTGTTCTCCAGTGCACCCGGAAACTGCGTCGCGGTGCTGTTCGAACGCCGGCTGCGGTCACGCTGGAACGCGGCGTCTACCGAAGGCACCTGTTCGGCGTCGGCGATCCGCGCCAGCGCGCGCGCTTCGTCGAGCCGTGCCGTTGCCAGTGCCAGGTCCTGGTTGCCGGCCAGTGCTTCGGTGACCAGGCGGTCGAGCATGGCGTCGCCATATATCGACCACCAGCGGTCGGCGGGGATGGATTTCCCCTGTGCCGGCACTGCGAGCCAGACCTCCGGCAGTTCTGCGGCGGGCCGTTCGTACGCCGGACCCATGCTGCAGCCGGCGAGCAGGGCGGAAGCAAGGGCAATGCAAATCAGTGATCGCTTATTCATTGCCGGTTTCCTTGCTGGGCGGGGCATGGCGCGGGGTATGAGTCGAACGCAATGCCTGTTCGCGATGATGCGCCACTTCGCCTTCGATTTCCTGGGCCGATCGTGAATCGGACAGCTTGCGGTCAACGATCAGTTTGTAGAACCACGGGATGAAAAATATCGCGAGGAAGGTTGCAGCCAGCATGCCGCCCATCACCCCCGTGCCGGCGGAGTGGCGCGCGCCGGCGCCGGCACCGCTGGAAATGACCAGTGGTACCACGCCGAGGATGAAGGCGAGTGAAGTCATCAGGATCGGGCGGAAACGCAGGCGAGCCGCTTCGATGGCTGCAGCCGAGGTCGACATGCCTTCGTTCTTTTTCATCACCGCAAACTCGACGATCAGGATCGCGTTTTTCGCGGCCAGGCCGAGCAGCGTCACCAGGCCGATCTGGAAATACACGTCATTGCTGAGTCGCGCGATGCCGGCCAGTGGTGACAGCAGTCCCTGCAGCCATGGCACACCCGACGCAAGGTAATAAGGCATCGGCAGCAGGTTGTTGATGAAAATCGCGGCCAGCGCACCGAAGGTGCCGAAGGGCAGTGCCAGCATCACCGCCAGCGGCAGTGACCATTTGTCGTACTGTGCGGCGAGGATCAGGAACACCATCAGCGCGGCGAGTCCCAGTGCCAGCACTGAAGTGCCGCCCGAGCGTTTTTCCTGGAACGAGGAACCGCCCCAATCGAAGGTGAAATCGGGGGGCAGGGTCGCTTTGGCAATACGTTCCATGCCGGCAATGGCTTCACCCGAGCTGTAACCCGGCTTGGCCGAGCCGAAAATCTTCACCGCGGGCAGGTTGTTGAAACGATCCAGCGAATCCGGGCCCGAGGAATAGTTGACCTTGGCCAGCGCCGACAGCGGCACCATCACGCCGTTATCCGAGCGCACGTACACCGCGCCGACGTCGTCCGGGCGTTTGCGGTAACCGGGTTCCGCCGACATCAGCACCTGCCAGGTGCGGCCGAATTTGTTGAAGTCGTTGACGTAGGCGGTGCCCAGCGTCGCGGCGAGGGTGTTGTAGAGTTCGTCGATCGGCACGCCCAGTGTTTTCGCCTTCTCGCGGTCGGTTTCGACATAAAGCTGCGGCACGTTGGCGCGCCACAGCGTGTTGACCTGGCCGAACATTGGATCCTTCTGCACCGCGGCGAGCAGTTGCTGCGTTGCTTCGGAGAGTTTCTGTGCGCCGCCCTCGCCGCGGTTCTGGATATAGAACTCGAAACCGCCGGCGTTGCCCAGGCCGAAAATCGGCGGTGGGCCAAAGGCCAGCGCCAGGCCTTCCTTGATGTGGGCGGTTTTCATGAAAAACTCGCCGACCAGCTGGCCGGTGGATACCGTGCGTTCGTCCCAGTGTTTTTGTGTGACGAAAATGGTTGCCGCGCTGTTGCGGAAACCGCCGCCGAGGAAATCGAAGCCGGTGAAGGCAATCGCGGTTTCGTTGGCCGGGTTTGACTTGATGATCTCGACCACTTCGTTGACCACCTTGTCGGTGCGTTCGAGGGTTGCGCCATCCGGCAGGAACACCGCCGCAATGTAATAACCCTGGTCTTCATCGGGCACTAATGAGCCCGGCGTGGCGCGCCACAGGCCGAAGGTCAGTGCGACCATGCCGGCGAACAGCAGCACGGCGATCAGGCCGCGCCGCAGCATCCAGGTCACGCCATCGACATATCGCCCGGTCATGCGGCTGAACCAGCCGTTGAACCAGCTGAAGAAGCGGCCGGGTTTGCCGTGTTGGCGTTTCAGGATCAGCACGCACAGCGAAGGCGTCAGCGTCAGCGCGACGATGCCCGAGATCACCACGGCGATTGAGATCGTCACCGCGAACTGGCGATAGAGCTCACCGGTCAGGCCGCCGAGGAAGGCGATGGGCACAAACACCGCGCACAGTGTCAGCACGATGGCGATGATCGGACTGGTGACCTCGCGCATCGCCTTGATCGCCGCTTCGCGCGCATCGAGGTGTTCCTCACGCATGATGCGTTCGACGTTTTCCAGCACCACGATGGCATCGTCAACGACAATACCGATGGCGAGCACCATGCCGAACAGGGTCAGCGTGTTGATCGAATAACCGAGCAGCAGCAGTCCGGCGAAAGTGCCGATCAGGGACACCGGCACCGCGGCGAAGGGAATCAGCGTGGCACGCCAGTTCTGCAGGAACAGGAACACCACCAGGAACACCAGCGCCATGGCTTCGAGCAGCGTGTACACCACCTCGCGGATCGAGACTTCGACAAAACGCGTGGTGTCGTACACCACGGTGTGGGTGAGGCCCGGCGGGTAAGCCTGGGCCAGGGGAGTCATCACCGCTTTCACGCGGTCGGCGGTGGCCAGCGCATTGGAGTTTGGTTGCAGGAAAATACCGACCAGGGTGGCTGTTTTCCCATTGACGCGGCCGATGAATTCATAATCCTTGGATCCGAGTTCGACGCGGGCCACATCCTTCAGCCGCAGCAGCGTGCCGTCGGGGTTGGCGCGGACGACGATGTTCTCGAATTCCGCGGGTTCCGACAGCCGGCCCTTGGTGGTGATGGTGTAGACGAGCTCCTGCGGGCCACCGGTCGGCGATTGGCCGATTTTGCCGGCGGCGAACTGCGCGTTCTGCTCGTTCAGCGCACGCGTCAGGTCCCCCGGCGTCAGTTTCAGCTGCGCCATGCGGTCCGGACGTGTCCAGATGCGCATTGCATAGTCCTTGGCGCCGAAAATCTGCACATTGGTGGTGCCGGGTACGCGTTTCAGCGCATCAAGCACGTTCAGCGTGACGTAGTTCGAGATGAACAGGTCGTCACGGCTGCTGTCGGGTGAACTGAAGGCGATCACCTGCAGGAACGACGAAGAACCCTTTTCGACGGTGACACCCTGGCGCCGCACTTCCAGCGGCAGGCGTGGCTCTGCCTGTTTGACGCGGTTGTTGACGTTCAGCGCCGCCTTGTCGACGTCAGCGCCGATTTCGAAGGTGACCTGGATTTCAACGACGCCGCTCGAAGTCGAGGTCGAGCTCATGTAGAGCATGTTCTCGACGCCGGTGATCTGGTTTTCCAGCGGGGCGGCGACGGTCTGCTCAAGCACCTGGGCCGAAGCGCCGGGATAGATCGCACGCACGGTGACCACCGGCGGGGCGATTTCCGGGTATTGCGCAATCGGCAGCACGCGTATCGCGGCGAGGCCGGCGAGTACGATGAAAATCGATATCACCACCGCGAAAATCGGGCGGTCTATGAAAAAACGTGACATGGTTATCGGTCCGCCGGGTTCAGGATTTCACGGCCGGCTTGGCCGCAGGTTTGTCTTTGGGTGGATCTGCCGGTTTGCCGTTTGTTGCCGGAGCGGCCGGCTCGGTGACATTGACCGGGGCGCCGGGACCGATTTTGAGTACACCGTCGACAATCACCCGTTCCCCGGGTTTCAGCCCGCTGTTGATCACCCAGCCGTCGCTGACCCAGGTGCCGACTTCAACCGGGCGCGGCTCGGCTTTGGATTCAGCATTGACCACGTAGACGAATTTTCCGGCCGGGCTTTCGAGCACCGCGCGCTGCGGGATGACGATGGCTGCGGGGCGCATTGCGCCGGAGAGCGCAATGCGGACGAATTCGCCGGCGCGCAACTGGTTGCCGGGATTGGGAAACTCGGCGCGCGATTCACTGGTGCCGGTCTGGGTGTTGACCCGCACATCGCTGAAATTGACGGCGCCGCTGCGCGCATAGTCGCGGCCGTCGCCGAGTTTCAGCGTGGCTTTGAGTTTGCCGTCTGCCGGCAGCTTGATGCGCCCGGCCTCGACATCGCGCCGCAGCGCGAGGAAGTCACGGTCTGATACACCGAATATTACGTACATCGGGTCGGTCTGGGTGACCGTGGTCAGCAGTACATTCGGGCCGGATACCAGAGTGCCTTCGGATACCGCTGCACGTCCTGCGATACCGGTGATCGGTGATTCAACTCGCGTCCACTCCAGGTTCAGACGTGCTTCGTTGAGACGGGCGCGGACGCTTTCCACTTGTGCACGGACAATACGTTCGTTGGAGGTTGCGTCGTCCAGTTCTTTCTGGCTGACGGCCTTGGCCTCATAAACCGGTTTCAGCCGGGCCAGCTCGCGTTGTGCCTGCTGCAGCTGCGCTTCGGCCACGCCGAGATCGGCCTGTGTGCGTGCCTGGGCGAGCTGGAAGGGGGCGGGGTCAATGCTGAACAGCGATTCGCCCTGGCGCACGGTGCCGCCCTCGCGGTAATTCCTTTTCAGCAGGATGCCGCTGACCCGGGCGCGTACTTCGACTTCGCGGTAGCCCGCGGTCTGTGCGGTGTACTCCAATGTGATCGGCACATCACGGGTTTCGGTGGTGATCACGGAGACCGGGGAGGGCGGATGCGCGGGCGGGCCGCCGGCAGGGCCGCAGCCGGCAATCAGGCCGGCAGCCAGCAGCAAGGACGCAGCAACGGCAGCATGGCGCAAATAAGGGGGATGGAGGACGATCATGTTGATATTCCCTGAGGTGGCCGTCCGTGGGTGCGGCGGCGGGTGATACAAAATGACTGCAAAAAATAACTGTGAAATTTCTGTGCGGACAGTTTACATACAACCATGAATGTATGTAAAGTGCGGTTTTTATGACAACACCCGGCGCCAGCCCGGGACCCCGGAGGACTGTGGTCAGACGCACCAAAGACGAGGCGGTCGAAACGCGCAACCAGATTCTTGACGCGGCAGAACGGGTATTCAGCGAACGCGGCGTGTCACGCACCTCGCTGGCGGACATTGCCGAAGCCGCATCCGTGACACGCGGCGCGATCTACTGGCATTTCAAGGACAAGGCCGACCTGTTCTGTGAAATGGTGGCGCGCGTGACCATGCCGATGGAAGACGCGCCCTGCCAGATCAGTCCTGCGCTGGAAGCGGATCCGCTGGCGAGTGTGCGCGCGATGCTGACCGGCATCCTTCAGCGCACATCCGGCGACGTGCAGGCGCGGCGGGTGTTTCATATCGTGTTCCACAAGTGCGAATACGTCGATGAAATGGAGCCGGTTTGGAAGCGTTTCAGCGAAATGCAGGCGGGCTGCCTGTCCCGGCTCGAACAGGGCCTAGCCCGGGCGCTCAAACTGGGGCAGCTGCCGGCGGGGCTGGATGTGCGGCGCACTGCGCTCGGCCTGCATGCGCTGGTCGACGGCCTGATCAGCAACTGGGCGAAAGATCCCGAAACCATGCCGCCGGAAAGTGACGCGGGTCGGGTCATTGACGTATTTCTTGACGGCATCCTGCATGCGCCGTCACGACCGGTGGTAAAGCCGCTGCGCCGCGCGCCGCGCGCGCACAAAAAACTGGTGAAAACCGCAGCGCGCCGGCGTCGCGCCTGATTTTTCAGGGTTTCAGGATTCCCAGGGGGCTGCGCTGGTCGCAGTGATCCCGTAACCGGCCACTGCCGCAGCCACAATATCGCGGCCGATTTTCCCGTCATCCGCCAGTGCAGCCAGCGCCGCGACCGCGATGTGGTGGCGGTCCATTTCAAAAAACCGCCGCAGGTTTTCGCGGCTGTCGCTGCGCCCGTAACCGTCTGTCCCCAGCGTGACATAACGCTGCGGCACCCAGGCGCGGATCAGGTCGGGTACGGCGGTGACATGGTCGGACGCGGCGATCACCGGCCCGGCGTGCCCGGCGAGCAAACCCTCGACGTGCGACAGGCGCGGTGCTGCCGCCGGATTCAGCCGGTGGTGGCGTGCGCAGGCCATGCCGTCGCGCCGCAGTTCGCTCCAGCTGGTGACGCTCCATACGTTGGCGGCAATGTTGAAATCGTTTTTAAGCAGTTCGGCAGCGGCAATCGATTCGCGCAGGATGGTACCGCTGCCCAGCAGCTGAACGGTCGCATCCGGTTTCCATTGCAGCAGGTACATGCCCTTGAGAATGCCTACACTTGCATCGGCGGGCATCGCCGGCTGCGCATAGTTTTCGTTCATCACGGTGATGTAATAAAAGACGTCCTCCTGCTCCTGCAGCATGCGTCGTGAGCCGTCCTGGATGATGGTCGCCAGTTCGTAGCCGTAGGCGGGATCCCAGGCGCGGCAGTTCGGCACGGTGGAGGCGATCAGCTGGGATGAGCCGTCCTGGTGCTGCAGGCCCTCGCCGGACAGCGTGGTGCGACCGGCGGTGGCGCCGATCAGGAAACCCCTTGATCTGCAATCACCCGCCTGCCAGATCAGGTCGCCGACACGCTGGAAGCCGAACATGGAGTAGAAGATATAGAAGGGCAGCATCGGCGTGCCGTGCACGCTGTAGCTGGTGGCGGCGGCGATCCAGGATGACAGCGCGCCGGCTTCGTTGATGCCTTCCTCGAGGATCTGCCCGTCCTGGGCTTCCTTGTAATACAGCAGTTCGTCGCGGTCCTCGGGTTCGTAGAGCTGGCCGAAGGGTGAATAAATCGCCACCTGGCGGAACAGCGACTGCATGCCGAAGGTGCGCGCCTCGTCAGCGACGATGGGCACGATGTGTTTGCCGATGGCGGAGTCCTTCAGCATCTGCGCCAGCATTTTGACAAAACTCATGGTCGTCGATTCTTCGCGCCCGCTGGAGCCTTCGGTAATGCGCGCATAGGCTTCGGGCACCGGCACCGCGAGTTTCGGCGCCGTGGTCACCCGCGCCGGCAGGTAGCCGCCCAGTGCTGCACGGCGCGCATGCAGGTAACGCATCTCCGGGCTGTCGTCGGCCGGTTTCCAGAATTTCAGCGCCTTGACGTCGGCGTCGGGGATCGGCAGCGCGAAACGGTCGCGGAAGGCGAGCAGCGCATCGTCTTCCATTTTTTTCTGCTGGTGCGCGCCCATCTTGCCCTGGCCCCAGTGGCCCATGCCGTAACCCTTCTTGGTCTGGGCGAGGATCACCGTCGGCCGGCCGCGGTGGTTCATCGCCGACTGATAGGCGGCGTGGATTTTCACCGGGTCATGGCCGCCGCGGCGCAGGCGGTCGATGTCGTCATCCGACAGGTGTGACACCAGCGCCTGCAGTTCCGGATCCTTGTTGAAAAAATGTTCGCGGTTGAAATGGCCGTCGGTCGCCGCGTATTTCTGGAATTCACCGTCCACGGTTTCATGCAGGCGTTTCAGAATGACGTGTTCAGTATCGCGCGCGAACAGCGGATCCCATTCCGAGCCCCACAGCAGCTTGGTGACATGCCAGCCTGCGCCCGAGAACAGGCCTTCGAGTTCCTGGATCAGCGAACCGTTGCCGCGCACCGGACCGTCAAGCCGCTGCAGGTTGCAGTTGACGACGAAGATCAGGTTATCGAGGCCTTCGCGCGCGGCCAGCGAAAGTCCGGCCAGCGATTCCGGTTCGTCCATCTCGCCATCACCGATGAAGGCCCAGACCTTGCGCCCCGCAGTTTTCTGGATGCCGCGGTGTTCCAGGTAACGCATGAAACGCGCCTGGTAGATTGCATTGACGGGACCGAGGCCCATCGAGGCGTTGGGGAACTGCCAGAAATCCGGCATCAGGTAGGGATGACAGTACGATGAGAGTCCTGTTCCTGGGCCGCCGGTTTCGCGGCGGTAGTTATTGAGCTGGTCTTCGCTCAAGCGGCCTTCGAGCCATGCGCGGGCGTAAATGCCGGGCGAGGCGTGGGGCTGGAAAAATACCGCGTCACCGTTCTGGCCGGCGCGAAAAAAATGATTGAAGCCGACTTCGAATAGATCGGCAATAGAAGCATAGGTCGCTATATGGCCGCCGAGTTCCGCGGCGCCGCGGTTGGCGCGCACCACCATCGCCAGCGCATTCCAGCGCACCAGCGCCGACACACGGGCCTCGATGTCGAGGTTGCCGGGAAACTGCGGCTGTTCGGCGAGATCGATGCTGTTGCAGTACGGGGTGTTCAGCACCGGCGGCATCGGCACGCGTCGTGCCCGCGCTTCATCCAGCAGTTTGCGCAGCAGGTAGGTCGCGCGTTCGCGGCCGCCGGATTCGATCAGTGAATTAAAGGCGTCCAGCCATTCCCGGGTTTCGACCGGATCGGGGTCGGCAGGCATCACGCGCCAGAACGCGGCGGCAAGATCGGACAAATCAGTCATCGTTTTCCTCCGCGCACAGGCTTGCGCGCATGCCCCGGATGTTACGCACAAGGTCACGGAACATGGTTTCGTATCTTATTGTTTTTATGGGTTAAATAAGCATATAATTCTGTTGATTTAATAAGGTACAGCACAAAATGCCAAAAATTGATCTGGATGCAATAGACTGGAAAATCCTCGCCCGGTTGCAGCAGGACGCGCGGCTGTCCAATGTCGAACTGGCGCGTGCGGTCAATCTGTCTCCATCTCCGTGTCTCGCGCGGGTGCGCCGTCTGGAGGAGGGCGGGCTGATCAGCCGTTATGTGACGCTGCTCGACGCGCTGGCGCTGGGGCTGACGGTGTCGGTGTTCATCCAGGTGCGGCTGGAGCGGCAGGTGGAAAAGGCGCTGGAGCTTTTCGAGCGTGCGATCGCCGAACGGCCCGAGGTCATGGAGTGTTACCTGATGACCGGCGATTCGGATTACATGCTGCGGGTGATGGTGGCCGACGTGCAGGCGCTGGAACGGTTCATCGTCGATTTCCTGGCGAAAATACCTGGCGTCGGCAACCTGAAATCGAGTTTTGCGCTGAAGCAGGTCAAATACAAGACCGCATTGCCGCTGCCGGGCGCCATTCCGGTGATGACTGCGCGAAAAAAAACGGCCCTGAAGAGGGCCGTGATCAGAGCTTAACGTCGCTTGACGTAAGCGGGGCGTGCGCCTCCGGGCGGGCCGGCGCGTTCATCCTTGTGGCGGAAGCTGATACGGCCCTTGTTCAGGTCGTAGGGCGAGATCTCGATGGTGACGCGGTCGCCGGCAAGAATGCGGATGCGGTGTTTGCGGATCTTGCCCGAGGCGTATGCGGTGACGGCGTGGCCGTTTTCCAGCTTGACGCGAAACATCGTATTGGGCAGCACCTCGTCGATGACGCCCTCGTATTCGACCATATCTTCTTTGGACATTGGCAAATTTCCTGTGGAGGGTGAGTCAATCAGCGCGACGCAAAAGGCGTCGCGCCGGCGGATGAGCGAACGATCAAAAAATGAACGCTTAAACTGCGGCCAGATTGATGGCGGATGAACGGCCGTCCTGGCCCTTTTCGATGTCGAAAGAAACCTGCTGGTTTTCAGTCAGGGTTTTCATGCCGGCGCGTTCTACCGCCGAAATGTGCACGAATACATCCTTGGACTGGTCCTGCGGCTGGATAAAGCCGAAACCCTTGGTGGCGTTGAAAAATTTTACGGTGCCGATGGTCGCCATGTTTACTTCTCCGGAAATGGGTCGCGTCTGAAATTGGACGCGGTATCAATGACGTATGGAGAAGACCAAACAGAGGCGCCCGGAAAGGGGCGCGAAGAATAGACTGACATCCAACCGCCGGCGCGGAGTATGGGCGCTTGGGCACTGATTTGCAAGGAATATTCCGCTGTTGTCGCGATTCCCGCACACGGTGTGCCAGGGCAAACCGCTGTTCGGAAGCGGGCGGGGCCGCGCTATTTGTGCGGCAGCTGCGACGCCTGTGCTGACAGGTGTTTCAGGATATTTTCCGTATTCCCGGCATTTTCAATGAATGATTTGCGGACTTCCTGCTGGAACTCGACGGGGCCGAATGCGTGCACGTTTTGCTCACCGGTGTATTTTCCGCCGGCCCGGAGATTTTCGGCCCATACCAGTGGCCGGTTGTGGCTGGCAGCGAACTGCTTGAGCCACAACAGGCTGCGTTGGGGAATGATCCTGCCGACCGGCACCGCCAGGTCAACCTCCATGCCGCGCCAGGCCAAGTGCCCGGACAGCACGATGACTTTTGCGGTATCGGGTTTCATCCAGTCCGGCAGCGGGCTGTCTTCGAGCATCCAGGCACAGTTGAACTGCCTGCAGGGATCAGTCGGGCGTCTTTCGTAAATGCGGCAGCCGCTGCCACTGCTGTGCGGGCACGGTTTTCCCTGGCGCACGTCCTGCCCGTCGATTTTTATTTTTAACCAGCCGTCACAGCAGGCGGTGCAGGAATCGCATTTGCGCAACAAAAGGGACATGGCGAATGCATTTGAGTGAGTAATATGCGAAGAGTGAAGACCCCGGCTTTCTACAGGCTTACTGGAGCCGGTCTGTTGCGGGCGGCCCGACACTAATTTGCCGGTGGTCAACAGGGGGTGACGGCGGATTCCGGCCGCGTCATGGACAATCCGGGCGGAGGACGTGGGAATAGAACATTGCTGCCGCCTGTGGCTTGTCAAGCTAGGGGCTTTGGCCTAGTGTTTGCGCCTCGCCTGTTTTCCATTTGAGGAGATGACCATGAACGACATGCTGCGTGAAGACCTCTTGGCCCTCGTTTCCAACCGCACCACGGTGTCGCGCCGTGAATTCGTCGCTGGCTCGCTGGCGGCAGGATTCGCACTGGCGGTGCAGCCGGTGTCGGCGCAAACCATGATCACCACCGATACCACCGGCCTGACTGCGGGTGAAGTCAAAATCACCACCGCCAACGGCGACATTCCCGCCTATCGTGCGATGCCCGCCGGCGGCAAGGCTTTGGCAACCATCCTGGTTGTGCAGGAAATTTTCGGCGTGCATGAACACATCAAGGATGTCTGCCGGCGTTTTGCCAAGGCCGGTTATCTGGCGATTGCGCCGGAAATGTATTACCGCCAGGGCGACGTGTCGAAGCTGAAGGACAACAAGGAAATTTTCGCAGTGGTGGTCAGCAAGGTGCCGGACGCACAGGTGATGAGCGACCTCGACGCGGCGCTGGCCTGGGCGGCGAAAAACGGCGGTGACAACAAACGCATCGGCATCACCGGGTTCTGCTGGGGCGGGCGCATCACCTGGCTCTATACCGCGCACAACAAAAATGTCAAAGCGGGCGTGGCCTGGTACGGCCGCCTGGTCGGTGACGCCACCGCGATGACGCCGAAACATCCGTTGGACCTGGTTGACCAGATCAACGCACCGGTGCTCGGCCTCTACGGCGGCGCCGATGCCGGCATTCCCAATGACACCGTTGACAAAATGAATGCAGCGCTGAAGCAAAAAGGCAAGCCGTCGATGATCCACCTCTATCCCGACACGCCGCATGCCTTCCACGCCGACTACCGTCCGAGCTACCGCAAGGAGCAGGCCGAGGACGGCTGGAAACGCGCCACCGAGTGGTTCAAGAAAAACGGCGTTTGATATTCGCTGGTTTGCAGTGCAAAACGGGGCCTGCAGGCCCCGTTTTGTTTTTTGGGCATCAGTCAGGTCCGTCAGCCCATTGCACGCACGATCAGCGAGATGCCGCTCAGCACCAGCAGCACGCCCATCACTCGGATCACGGTTTCCTGCGACAGGTTGAGGTGCAAATGGTGGCCGGTCCACACGCCCAGTGCCATGACCGGCAGCAACGCGGCGGCAGCGACCAGCGCGGCCGGTGAATAAAGGCCTGCCGCGATGAACAGCGCGATGCGCGCGACAGTGGTGAACATGAAAATCACCGGCATCGTGGCGCGGATCTGTGTTGGTGTGGCCTTGCGTCCGGCGAGGAAAAACACGTAGATCGGACCACCGATGCCGAACATTGCGGAAGTGGCGCCGCCAAAGAGGCCGATGGGTGCGCCGGACCAGTGCGGCAGCGGAAACCCTTTGCCGCTTTTGGCCACGTACGACGCGCCGAAAAACACCACGAACAAGCCGAGTCCGCCGAGCAGCAGTTCCGGGCTGACGCGCACCAGCAGGTAGACTCCGGCAAGTATGCCGATGGCCATGAAGGGCAGGAGCAGGAGGATTTCACGGCGCATCAGGTCGGCGCGCAGCCTGAGGCCCATGTTGAACGCGCCGACGCAGTCGAGGATTACAAAAAACGGCACCACAAATTTGAGCGGGAAGATGTGGGCCAGCAGCGGCACCGCGACCAGCGTCGAACCAAAGCCGGAAATGCCGAACACCACATAGGCCGCGAACACGATCAGTGGCGCGAGGATCAGGATGTGGGGCTGCAGCAGTTCTGCGATCGGCATCGCGGGGAGTATAAACGGTAGAATCAGATGGAGGATGGAGGGCAAAGGATTGAGGAGTGAGGATTGAGAAATCGCGCGAATCTCCCTGGTCACTCAATCCTCAATCCGGACTCCTTCAATCCTCACAACCTTTATCAATGACCCAACTGATCCTGATCCGCCACGGCGAAACCTTGTGGAACACCCAACGCCGCATGCAGGGCCAGCTCGACAGTCCGCTGACCGAACGCGGTGTGTGGCAGGCGTGCCGCCTGGGCGAACGATTGCAGGCCATGCCGTTTGCCGCCCTGTATTCCAGCGACCTGCCGCGGGCGCGGTTGACCGCGCAGCGCATTGCTGGTGCCACCGGTCACACGATCATCGATGATGCGCGGCTGCGCGAACGCCATTTCGGGGTGTTCGAAGGATTGACCCGGGCCGAAATGGAAAAACACGATGCAGAAATTTACGCGCGTTTCATGTCGCGCGATCCGCAATACGCCGTGCCCGGCGGTGAAAGTCCGGCGGGTTTTTTCGCGCGCTGTCGCGTGGTGCTGGAGGAACTCGCGGCGCGCCATGACGGTCAGACCATCGCCATCGTGACCCACGGCCTGGTGCTGGATGCCGCATACCGCGCGGCCAGCGGGCTCGCCCTGGAAGTGCTGCGCCCGGTACCGCTGGTCAACGCCAGCCTCAACTGGTTTGCCTGTGATGGTGGCCGCTGGAGCGCGGGGCGCTGGGGTGATGCCGATCATCTGGGGGTCGACGGGGTCACCATCTTCGGTGATGGCAGTGTATAAAAATATCAATAAAAACAACAACTTATGATCCATCGCGCCAGACATCGCAGGGCATGCCGCCGGTAACGACAACCGAGCCGGTGATCGTCATTCACGGGCTGTGGGTGCACGGCCTGGTCATGGGCTGGCTGGCGCGACGCATAACGCAGGACGGTTTTGCCGCGCGCACTTATTCTTATCCCACGATGCGACTGACCCTCAGCGAAAACGCCGAACGTTTCGCGCGTTATTGCGAGGGACTCGCTGCGCCACGGATACACATCGTCGCCCACAGCATGGGCGGACTGGTCGCGCTGAAAATGCTGGAGTCGCATCGCCAGCTGCGCTGTGGCCGGCTGGTATTGCTCGGCACACCGTACACCGGCAGTTTTGCCGCAGAGCGCCTGGCGCGGCTTCCCGGCGGTCGCTCACTGCTCGGCCGCAGCATCGCCCAGTGGTTGCGCGAACCGCGCCCGGCGCCCGATGGCATTGCCGAAACCGGCATCATTGCCGGCACCCGCGGTTACGGCCTGGGCCGCCTGGTCGCACCGGATCTGCCGCGTCCCCATGA
>CAMBCD010000023.1 GCA_945863085.1 Bordetella parapertussis | reverse complement strand
CATGGTCAGTCACATGCTGGTGGATGAGGGCGTGCGGCTGCCCGGTGCGCGGCGGCAACAGGCAACGGCGCGTGCGCAGTCGGAAGGCATTGTGATTGCCGATGCGCTGTACCAGGAATTGCGCAAACTGGCGGGGCGCTCGCGTAAAGGTTGAATGTAATGAGGCTGATTGCACTAACGGCCGTCGTCGTGGTATTATCGTAAGTTATTGTTTTTAAACGATATTTTACTGCGCTGCGATCACCGCAGGCCCATCATTCCGCAATGACACGAGCCGTCGACCCACGCCCGCTGCAACTCCTCAACACCGTCTTCGGCCATCCGGCATTCCGCGGCGCGCAGGCCGACATCGTCGCGCATGTCGCCGGCGGCGGCGATGCGCTGGTGCTGATGCCCACGGGGGGCGGCAAATCGCTGTGTTACCAGTTGCCGGCACTGTTGCGCGAGGGCGCGGCCCTGGTGGTGTCGCCGCTGATCGCGCTGATGCAGGACCAGGTCGCGGCGCTGACCCAGCTAGGCGTGCGCGCGGCCTTTCTCAATTCGACGCTCGACGGCCGCGCCGTCAATGCCTGTGAAAAGGCCCTGCGCAACGGTGAACTCGATCTGCTTTACGTCGCGCCCGAGCGGCTGGTGATGCCACGCATGCTGGAATGCCTGGCCGAATCCAGACTCGCGCTGTTCGCCATTGACGAGGCGCATTGCGTGTCGCAATGGGGCCATGATTTTCGTCCGGAATATCTCCAGCTGTCGGTGCTGCACGAGCGTTTCCCCGACGTGCCGCGCATCGCGCTGACCGCCACCGCCGATCCGCAGACCCGCGTCGAAATCATCCGTCGCCTGGCGCTCGACGACGCACGCGTGTTCATTTCCAGTTTCGACCGGCCCAACATCCGCTATACCATCATTGACAAGCAGGAGGCGCGCGCGCAGCTGCTGCGTTTCATCCGCGACGACCACGACGGCGAAGCCGGTATCGTCTACTGCCTGTCGCGCAAGAAAGTCGATGAAACCGCGGCCTGGCTGGTATCCCACGGCGTACGTGCGATCCCCTATCACGCCGGCATGGATGCCGCATCGCGCGCCACGAACCAGGCACGCTTCCAGCGTGAAGAGGGTATCGTGGTTGTGGCCACCATTGCATTCGGCATGGGCATCGACAAACCCGATGTGCGTTTTGTCGCGCACCTCGACCTGCCGAAAAGCATCGAGGGTTATTACCAGGAGACCGGCCGTGCCGGCCGTGACGGTGCGCCGGCCGATGCATGGATGACCTACGGCCTGGGCGATGTGGTGCAGCAGCGGCGCATGATCGACCAGTCGGAAGGCAGCGAAGAATACCGCCGCGTGTCGGTGACCAAGCTCGAGGCCTTGCTGGGTTTATGCGAAACCGCCGGCTGCCGCCGCGTGCGCCTGCTCGATTATTTCGGCGAAACCGGTGCAGCTTGCGGCAATTGCGACAACTGCCTGGAGCCGCCGCAGACCTGGGATGCCACGGATGCCGCGCGCAAGGCGCTGTCGTGCATCTACCGCACCGGCCAGCGTTTCGGCGCGGTGCACCTGATTGACGTGCTGCGCGGCCGCATCACCGACCGCGTCACGCAATGGGGGCACGACAAACTCAATGTATTCGGCATCGGCGCCGAACTCGACGAGGCGGCCTGGCGCAATGTGTTCCGCCAGCTGGTCGCGCTGGGTTATGCAAAACCCGATCACGATGCCTATGGCGCCTTGTGTCTCACGGAAACCAGCCGTCCGGTGCTGAAAGGCGAACGGCAGGTCGACATGCGCAGTGTGCTGCCGCGCAAGTCCAGGGCGGCAAAATCGCGGCGCGGCGCGGCGGGGGTCGCCTTGCCGGCGGCCGATGCCGGTCTGCTGGAGCAGTTGAAAAACTGGCGCATGGAGCAGGCGCGGGTGCAGGGTGTGCCGGCCTTTGTCATCTTTCACGACCGCACGCTGGCGGAAATCGTCGCGGCACGGCCCGCCGACATGGCTGCACTGGGCGGCATCAGCGGCATCGGTGCCAAAAAACTCGAACGCTACGGCGAATCGCTGCTGGCCCTGGTGCACGGCTGAAATCCGCAACACCGGGTTGGTGCGCTGCATCAGGACCGCTGTTGCGTGACAGTGGCATTCCCGCCCGCGGCGGGTTAACGTAGCCGCCGCTGCATCAAACCCTTTGCACGAATGATCGAGCGATCATTTTCGATGACCCGACCGGTGTGCGCTTTCTCTACGACCCGGCGCACAACGTGACCGGCGGTGACGATCCGCGGCTGGGCACGATTCATATGGTGCTGCTCACCCACATGCATGGTGACCATGTCGGCGACCAGAAGCTGAAGGCGCCGGGTGCGGGAACGTGCGTGAACTCGGGCAGGGTGCCTGCGCCGAATTCCACGACTGCGGAAGTCGTCGCGGCGAAGAACGCGGCGCTGGTGATGACCCGCGCCATCGGCGGTTTTGTTGGCAACAAGGTCCAGGCGATCCGTGGCGGTGGCAACCCGGGAATTTACGTTTCCGGCGCACATGCCATGAATGAGCTGGTCAGGCCCGCGTCAGTGATCATCACGCATCCGAATGAGCCCGTGACGGAAGGCGGGATGTTGCGGACTGCTTCGCGCACGACAGCGCTGATCAAGCAACTCAAGCCGGCCGCCTATCTCGCCATCAGCGGCCGCACCATGGAGTTCGACGGCCAGGGCAAGTGCGCCGCGGGCTGCTGAGCAAACCCCGGTCGCGGGCTCGCCGTCAGGCGATGCCCTCGACGATGCGCAGGTCACGCTCGACGGCCTCGCCGTCGAGTTCCTTCAGCGCAGCCTGGTAGGCCGGCGTGTCGTGCGCCGCCAGCGCCTGCGCCAGACTGTCGAATTCGATGACCACCACGCGTTGCTGGATGCCGGCTTCGTACACTTTCGCCGCCATGCCGCGCACCAGGAAACGCCCGCCGCTGGCCTGCACCGCGGCCGGGGCCACGCCGGCGTAACGTTTGAATGCCTCTGCGTCCTTGATCGCCCGGTAACACACTACCCAGTAAGCCTTGGCCATCACATCCTCCTTGATGTATGCCGGGTTTTTCCCGGACAGCTGGAGTGTAGCCGCAGCAGGACGGTTATTTCACCGGCCGAATTCCGGCAGAAAAGTTCGCAATGTGCACCATCGCATTTCGCGCCCGGCAGGAACATAATTTATGGCTTGAGGTTTCCAGAAACGCGGGGAGGAGGCAGCAGAAATGAGCATCACCATCTATCCGGTCACGCCGGATTTTGCAGCGGAGATCGGCGACGTCGATTTGTCGAAGCCTCTGGCCGCGGCCGACATCGAGTCCATCAAGCAGGCTTTCTGGAAGTACGCGGTGCTGGTGTTTCCGCAGCAGCAGCTGACCCAGGATCAGCAACTGGCGTTTTCCGCCCATTTCGGACCGATCGAGACGGACCGTACGCTGGACCCGAAGGCGACGCCCTCGCGCTTCAGCGGCGCTTTCGCGGATATTTCCAATCTTGCCGCGGACGGCAAGATCTGGGGCGAGACCAGCCGCCAGCGCATGTACAAGGCCGGCAACAAGCTGTGGCATACCGACAGTTCCTTCAAGCGTCTGCCCAGCATCTGCTCGCTGCTGTATTCGGAAACCGTGGCGCCCATCGGCGGGCATACCCAGTTTGCCGACCAGCGCGCGGCTTACGACGCCTTGTCCGAGGCCACCAAAAAGAAACTGCAGGGGCTGGTCGTCGAACACTGGATTGCCACGTCGCGCCGGCGCAGCGGGTTTTCCGAATTCACCGAGGAAGAACAAAAACGCTTGCCGCCGGTGCCGCAGGTGCTGGTGCGCACGATTCCGCAGAATCAGCGCAAATCCCTGTATGTGGCCTCACATGCCGGCCGCATCTGGGGCATGCCGGATGATGAAGGCCGCGCGCTGATCGATGAACTGATCGCCCATGTCACGCAGCGCCAGTTCATGTACACCCATCGCTGGCGGCCGAACGAACTGGTGATGTGGGACAACCGCTGCACCATGCACCGCGGCACCGATTTTGACGATCTGCGCTGGGTGCGTGACATGCGCCGGGTGACGGTCAGCGACGTGGCGAATTCCTGCGAGCAGGAAGGTACCCCGATTCCCTCCTGATCAACGCATCGGTTGCGTTGACAAAAAAATACCCCGCCGCAGCGGGGTAAACCTCCTCCTGCAGGCGCTGCTCTTAGTCAGCGCAGAATTTTGTGACTGCCATCGGATCCCGGGCGTCCTTGCCTTCCCAGAACATCAGTTTCGAATCGAGACCTTTTCCCGCGAGGTAGGCCTGCACGGCTTTCGCGCGTGCCTCATCGAGATTGGGGTTGCTTTCGGCTTCCAGGCGGTCAGTATGGCCGGTAATGATCACCGAACCGATATTGACCGGGCGCGGATCCTTCTTGATGCCTTTCTGGATCAGATTGACGATTTTGTCGAGTTCGGCTTTGCCGCCGGCTTTCAGCACGGCGCCGTTCTGATCCCAGGCACCATCGCCCTGGGCCATGGTTTTCAGCAGGACATTGTCACGTCCCGGTTTGGCGCCGGGTTTGGCCGGGGGTTTTACCTTGCTGCCAGTGACTTCCACGGCAACGCGGCGGTTGGGTTGCAGGCAACTGACCAGTTCGGGACTGGCGGCGCAACCTGCGAGCAGCGCGGCCATGGCGGCAGCGCTCAAAGGCAACATTTTCATCGGGTTCCTCCTTGGTGAATTTTTTAGAACAATCGGGTGCGGAGCGAGCCGCGCCGTGCAGGGATTCTAGGGCGGGCCCTGCAGTCATGCAATTACATTTGACGTTTTGGCGTTTGGGGTTCCACAAAATGGAATAATCCGGGGTCGGGAGCATGTAATGTCTGGTTTGCCCTCGCGCGGGGGGAAATATCGTGCTGTACGACTGCGCAGGAGCCCTTAATCCGGCTTTTATTGCCATCAGCCTGGCCGGCACCCGGGTGGAGCTGCGCAAAATATGGGCACGCAAACGCGATACTGCCGCCGCAGACGGGCGACGGTCAGTGGCGCCGCCAAGCCCATCATCATGTGGCTGTTTCGCCGGGTGCGTATCAGCGCCGCAGGCGCAATTCATGTGCGAACAGCAGGTCGCGGCGCAATAGCCGCTGCGGGTCAGCCGAGGCCGTAGGCGTCGAAGCTGCGCGCATCCATCAGCATTTCGCGCTTCACTTCGCTGATTGCATTGGCGCCGAGCATCGCCATGTCACGGTCGATTTCGTCGTGCAGCAGCCGGATGGCATGGCGCACGCCGGTTTCACCGGCAACCGCCGCAGCGTAGAGCATCGGCCGGCCGACAAACACGAATTTTGCACCCAGCGCCAGTGCTTTCAGCACATCGGTGCCGCGGCGCACGCCGCTGTCCATCATCACCGTCATGTCGCCGGCCGCGGCGACGATGCCGGGCAGCACGCGCAGCGGCGAGGACGCCGAATCGAGCTGGCGGCCGCCGTGGTTGGAGACGATGATGCCGTCGGCGCCGTATTCGCGGGCGATCACCGCGTCACGCTTGTCGAGGATGCCCTTGATCACCAGCTTGCCTTTCCACAGCCGGCGCATCAACGCGAAATGCTCCCAGTTCAGGTGATCGCGGTTGGCGCGTTCGCGCACGGCAGTGCTTGATACCAGCGGCGTGCGTTTGCCCATGTTCTCGAAATGCGGCATGCCCTGCGTAAAGTAGGTGCGCAGCGCCGTGCCGATGAGCCAGCTTGGCCGCGCCAGGCATTGCAGCGCGAGCCGCAGGTTTGGGCGCAGCGGCGCGTTGTAGCCGTTGCGCACATTGTTTTCACGATTTGAACCCACGGGGATGTCCACCGTCAGCACCAGCGTGTCGTAGCCGGCCTTGGCCACGCGCTCGACGAGTTCGGTGATCGCCTGTTCTTCACCGGGCAGGTAGGCCTGGAACCAGGTGTGTTTGGGGGCAGCCGCGCGCACTTTTTCCAGTGGTGTCAGTGATGCGCCGCTCAGGATCATCGGGATGTTGCGTGACGCGGCGGCGGTGGCCAGCGCGAGGTCGCCCTGGAACGCGGCCAGCGACGTGCCGCCCATGGGCGATATGCCGAACGGCGAATCGTAACTGCGGCCGAACAGTTCAGTCTTCTGTGAACGCTGCGACACGTTGACCAGCATCCGCGGCACCAGCGCAAGTTCGTCGAACACCGAGCGGTTCCAGTTCAGCGTCACGTTGCGCTCGACGCCGCCCGACACATAACCGTAGATCGGCCGTGGAATGTAACGCCGCGCGGGCGCCTCGAAATCCTCCAGCGCGAGCATCAGCCGCAGCGCGCGCGGGGCCGCGGCGCTGATCAGGTGCGGCGCGGCGCGATCGGCCGAGGACAGTGATGTGGCGGTGTTTGACATGGCATTTCTCGCAAGGTCATCTATTGGACCGCCGAGCGTAGATGAAGCGGCTTGCCTGAGTCAATTTGGATGCATGGAGTGTGGACTTTGTGGCGTGCCGGCTTTGCACGCGCATGGTGTAATCTTGGCGCTGACTCTGTTATCGGGAGTATTGATGGACATCATCGTCCGGCCTGCGGCTGCAGGTGACATGGCGTGCGTGCAGGCGATTTATGCCCATCACGTGCTGCACGGCACCGCATCGTTCGAGGAAATTCCGCCGGATCTGGCCGAGATGCAGCGCCGCCGCGACGCCGTGCTGGCCGCGGGACTGCCGTACCTGGTGGCGGAAAACGGTGGCGTCATCATCGGTTATGCCTATGCCGGGGTTTACCGCACGCGTACGGCGTACCGCCATACTGCGGAAGACTCGGTGTACCTGACTCCCGATGCAACCGGTCTCGGGGCGGGTCGCATGTTGCTGGCGAAGGTGATTGCGTTATCGGCGGCGGGCGGTTATCGCGAACTGGTGGCGATCATCGGCGACAGCGGCAACACTGCGTCGATCGGACTGCATCGTGCGCTCGGGTTCCGCGATGTCGGCACGCTGCGCAATGTCGGGCTGAAATTCGGACGCTGGCTCGACACCGTGATCATGCAGCACACCATCACCCGCGATACGGCGACCTGAAGGGAGGGAGGCCATGCCTGAAGCCAGGCCCGCATTTACCGTTGAACAACGCGACGCCATCGTCGCCGAGTGGAGGCGCATTGCCGCCGAACCGCCACCGCTCAATCCGCGCCCCTATGGTTGCCTGACGGTGATCGTATCCATCGCGCTGTTCGTGCTGCTGCCGCTGACGGGCATCAAGCCGCCACCACCTTGGGGCACCGTGCTGCTGGTGGTGTTCGGGCTGGCGCTGGCAGGTGGTTTGTTTGTTGGTGTTTTTGTCGGCAGCGGTGTACACGGCCGCGCAGCGTTGCGCGCGATGGCGGCACTGGATGCGCTGGCCGCAGATCCTGCTCCCGATGAGGCCGCGCGACTGAGGCATGCAGTGGCGCTGATTGCCCATGCGGAAGTCAGCGATGGTCCCACGACGTCGGGCACCATCGACATCGCCGCGGCGAAGCAGCGCCTGGGCGCGAATCTTGACTACGTCGTGGCCGTGGAGCAGGTGCGGGCCGAAGAAATCGGCGCATTGCGCGTCTTCATCGACGCTGCAGGATAAGCGCCCGCCGGCAGGCGCGGCCGCAGCTAACGTTTTTCCGCGGCGACCTTGCCCTGGGGATTGAGGTAGATGCGGTAGCGGTTCTTGTCGCTGCAGGTCGCGATGTAATCGCGATTGGCCTGGGTCACGACACTCACCACCTGGCCGCAGGGCAAACCGAGCAGCGAGATCGTGGAGCTCAGGTCCTTGGCGAGCGCGCCGTTTTCCGCTGCGAAGGCCGGTACTGCACAAGACAATGTTGCAGACAGGATCAATGCCCGGCTGCGGTTTTGTTTTCTGGAGTTCATGGTGTCGGGTTTCCTTCAGAGTTTTGCAAACTTTACCGGATCGGAGAGCAGACCCCAGATGGCTTCGCGTGAACCCATGATCTCGCCGGCCAGCGACGGGTCACCGTTTTTCAGCACCTCATTCACTTTCAGCAGCAATTGATCATAACTCTGCCGCAGTTGCGTGAGCGCCGTCTTGCCGTCGCTTTCGTGGTAGGTCTTGAATCGTTTCAACAGGTCATCGACCTGGTTTTTTAATGTGATCTTGGTGAATACGCCGATGGCATCGGTGTCCTTGAGGCGTTGTTCCAGCGCATCCAGGTCAAGGGTCGCTGCAGCGACCCTTGCCGATGCCCCGGGTTTTTGCGGCGGGGCTGCGCGCACCACCGGCGAGGCTGCTTTAGCCGGTGGTTTTGCCGTCGTTTTGCCCGACGCGGCAACAGTGGCGGCGGGTGTGGTGATCGCGGGCGCGACCGCTGCAGCCGATGGAGGAGTGACGGGCGGGATAACGGGCGAGAACACGGGCGCAATCACGGGCGAGATCGGCGGTGCTGTGGCCACCGGTACCTGCGGTACGACCTCGGGCAGGGGAGGAAGCCGCTCAATGATGACGGTGCCGCCGGGGGTGTCGATGCTCCGCGGCAGATGGTCCTGCGTCGCGGGCGGCAGTCGTTCAACGACGACAGTGCCGCCTTGCGCTGCAGCAGGTTCAGGCGCGGGGCTCAAGATCGCGCAACCGGCCAGCTGCAGCAGTAAAAGGAGTCCGATGATGTACGTGACGGGCATGAATAATGACTCTATATGTAAGGCTTCTATCGTTTTGAACGCCGTGCCGGGTTATGGTTCCACCCGGGTCTTGGGTTACGATTCCCCGTTCCCATCCAGTATCATGTTTCCGCATCATTAAATCAGGAATCCCGTGGAAACCCGCCAATTTCAACTGAAGGACGAACATGTCCGGCTTTGCGACCTGCTGAAGCTCGCCGGCATTGCCGAGAGCGGCGGGCAGGGCAAACATATGGTGGCCGACGGCGAGGTTACGGTCGACGGCCAGCCGGAGAGCCGCAAGACTGCGAAAATCCGCGCCGGGCAAACCGTGGAATGCCACGGCGTCCAGGTCGTCGTAATGGGAAAATAAGGGCGAAATAAGGTCTGGAGTTGCCATGGATACGCGTCTTGCTGAAATCGAAATCAAGCTGAGCTTCAACGAAGACCTGCTCGAAGAGTTGAACCGCACGGTGGCCCGCCAGCAGCAACAGATTGCCGGGCTCGAACAACTGGTGCGCGAGCTGCGCCTGCAGATGCAGCGCAGCCTGCCCGCGGACAGCGATGGCTCCGGGCAGGAAATCCCGCCGCACTATTGACAGGAAAGACCGATGAACAAACCGGAAATATTGCAGCGTCCGCCGTTGCCGGTTGCCGAGCCGCAGGCGCTGGGTTTTGCGCCGGATCGTCTGCCACGTATTGCTGCCGCCTTGAATGCCGAGATCGCGCGCAATGCGCTGCCCGGTGCGGTGTTGATGATTGCCAGGCGCGGCAAGCTGGCGTACTGCGAAACCTTCGGTCATCTCGATCCGGCCGTGCGCACGGCAATGCCGGTGGATGCGATGTTCAGTATTGCGTCGATGACCAAACCGCTGGTGACGGTGGGCGCGCTGATGCTCGCCGAAGAAGGCAGGCTGGGTATCAATGAAGCCGTCGGCAAATACCTGCCGCAACTCGCGCGCATGCAAGTCAATCCGCCACAATGCGACGGCAGCGCTGGTTCGCCGACGGTGGCCGCCAACCGCCAGATGACCATCGAGGACCTGATGCGCCACACCGCCGGCCTGAGTTACGGCCGAGGCGACAAGGCGCTGTACGCGCGCTATCCATTCTCGTCGGATGTGGCTTCGACGAAATGGACGGGTCGCGAATTTCTGGATCAGCTCGCCGCGCTGCCGCTGCATTACCAGCCCGGTTCAATGTGGGAATACAGCCTCGGCCTCGACGTGCTGGGCCTGGTCATCGAAGCCGTGACCGGCATGCCGCTGGCGAAATACCTCGACGAAAAACTGTTCCGGCCACTGCAGATGCACGACACTGCGTTCACCGTGCCAGCCGCTGAAACTGCGCGTTATGCCAAGGCGCTGGCGGTGGATCCGGTGACGAAGCAGCCGCAGACCCTGCGCGACGGCACCACGCCGCACAAATTCGATTGCGGCGGCGGCTGCGCGGTGTCGACCGCGGCCGATTACCTGCGCTTCGCGCAAATGCTGCTGAATGGCGGTGAGCTCGACGGCGCGCGAGTGTTGTCGCGCAAGACCGTCGCATACATGACCAGCGACCATCTCGGCCCAGAAGTCGACCTGTCCAGACTCAACGACTATCCCAACATCCGCGGTTACGGTTTTGGCCTGGGCGTCGCGGTGCGGCGCAGCGCCGGCCGTGGCGGCATGCCGAGTTCGGCCGGTGAGTTCCACTGGGCCGGGTCCACCGGCACTTATTTCTGGGTGGATCCCGCCGAGGAACTGGTGACGGTGTTCATGGCCCATGCGCCGGGCGCCATTCGTTATTACCACCGGCAACTGTTGCACGCGCTGGTGCTGCAGGCTCTGGCTTAGGCCGGGCAGGGGGGGGCTTGCCAGGGCGTGGAACAGGGCTCAGGCTAAGCCGTTGTTTTCATTGAAGGATGCCCTGTAAAGTGCGATAATGCGGGCATGAATGATTCGCAACCCCCATCCTCATCTCCCTCGCCGCGCGCGCGCATGCAGGAACTGCTTGCGATCCCGGATCGCAACCGTACCGACGCCGAGTGGGACGAACTCAACGAACTCGAAATTGCGCTCGCTTCGGGCAATCGCCCCGGCGCGCCTGAACCGCAATCGCGCTCCATCCACCAACGCCAGAACAGCGGCGGCGCTGGCCGCATGCAGCAGCCCGGTGGCGGTAATCGCCCGCAAGGCCAGAACAAAGGCCCGGGTGGCGGTGGCGGCAAAAAATTCCACAAGCGGCCCGGCAAACGCCGTGGCGGTGGCGGTGGCAATGCCGGCAACGGTGGTAATGGCGGTGGCAACGGTAACAGTGGCGGCGGTGCTCCGCCGCAGGCGCAATAACAACCCGTTCCACCTGTTCTCGCGAAAAGCGCATTGTGCAACCCGGCGGCAGATTTGGTCTGCCGCTATTTTTTTCCGTCCTGATTTCCGGAGTCCGTCCCCATGGCCATGAAACCCGCCGAACTGCAAAAATACAACGCCATGAAACTGGTGAACCAGATGAAAAACACCGGCACCCACGGCCATCCCGGGGGCACCGTCAAGCCGGTTGATCGCCGCGAACAGCGCCGTCTTGATCAGGCCGCGGGCCTGGTGCCGTTTGCCGTCAAAATCAATGGCGACCTGGTCAAGCAGCTCCAGGCACTGGCCATCGAACGCAAAACCGGCGTGAATGAACTCGTCGCCGAGTTGCTGCAAAAAGCGCTGAAGAAGTAGAGCGCGTCTCAAAAACGCCTGCGCTTGTCAGGACTGCGCTACCCGCTACGTTTCTCCTCGCCTTGCCATCCCGGTAATGCTCCATCGAAGCCTCGCGGGCGCCTTGTCCCGTCTGCGCTCGGCAGTTTTTTGGGATGGGTTCTGGTTACGTTCCCGTGTCAGGCGTGGCCGGCCGGCAGTTCCGCCAGTTCGATCAGGCAGTTTTCCGTCGCCGAGGGATCGAGGAAAGCGATGCGGCAACCGGCATGACCAATGCGCGGCACCTGATCGAGCAGCGGTATGCCCTTGGCTTTTAATTCCGCCAGCGCCTCGTCGATATTCTCGACTTCGAGGCAGACGTGGTTCAGTCCGCCCTTGCCTTCGGCGATCAGCTTTGCCTGCTTGCTGTCCGGTGTCAGTCCTGCAATCAGTTCCACCATTGATTCGCCGACCGGATACAGCGCCAGCCGCCGCGTGGCATTGTCTTCAGTGCCGCCCAGCTTGATGCCGAAACAGCCTTCCCATAGTTTGCGGCTTGCCTCCACGTCGCGCACAACAATGCCGACATGTTCGATGCGTTTGACCTTCATGGTGCGTTCCTCCTTCTGGACTGAGCGCATGATGCCCGCAGCACGGCATGGACTCAAGTCCGCAATCTTGCGCCGCGCGGTGTAATATTCCCCGGTCCCGTTCCGGAATCATCCATGACTGCCAAATCCCGCCTGGCAACCACTCTGTGGCGATCGACTGTCCCGCTGTACATCCACCTCGGTTTTGAACTCGATGCGCTGGACGACGGCCGGTCCCAGGTGCGGCTCAGGTTCCAGCCGCACCTCGGCAATTCCCGAGGCGAGGTCCACGGCGGCACGGTGGCGGCCATCGTCGATGCCGCGATGTCGCAGGCGGTGCGTTCGCTGGTCGACCGGGAACTGGGCGTCGCCACCATGACCATGAACCTCACTTACCTCGCGCCGGCGCGGGGCGAAATCATCTGCCGGGGCAGCGTCATCAAACGTGGACGCAGCGTGATGTTCACCGAAGCCGAGGTGATCGGCGAGGACGACGTGCTGGCCTGTCGCGCCAGCGCAAGCTACCGCATCCTGCCGAAAACCGTTTACGAAAGTAAAACCTAGCATCGATTTTCAACGGCAGCGTTGCTGCCACAACTGGAGGAGCATGCATGAGCAAACCACTGGGCAATGAAGACCTGTCTGAAAAGCCGGGCGAACGCGTCATCGACAAGCCGGAGCTGCCCGCCGGCGGCATCACCAACGAGAACGACGTTTTCACCGAGGTGATTGCCGGCGAGATGCACCTCAAGCGTGGCCGCATGGGCAAGTTCGAAGTGTTCACCGATGAGGCGCCGCGCTTGGGGGGCACCGACAAGTACCCGTCGCCGATGAGTTATCTGGCGATGTCGATTGGATTCTGACTGCTGACCCAGGTTGCGCGGTACGCGCACATGATGAAGATGAAGGTCAGCGGTGCGAATTGCCGAGTAATTTTGCGCAAGCATCTCGGCGGATCGGTGCTCAAGGGCACGGTGTTCAACCGCTGGGAAGGTGTTACTACGCATCTGAAGCTGCGCAGCGACGAACCGGCAGACAAACTTGCGCACCTTATCAAGAACGCCAAGGCCGGCTGTTTCGCCGAGGGCCTGATTGTGCAGCCGGTACCCTTGCACAGTCATGTCGAGGTCAACGGCCAGCCGTTTCATATTGAAGGCGTGACTGAAAATAATCAATAAAACAGATGATTATGTAAATCCACCGGAGTGCGGCCTGTGCCGCGTTCCGGTGTGCAACGCAGAGAGGCTGGTTGATGAGCGCATTCGAAATCCACGCCGGCCGGGGTGCCGAAACCCGTGCGCGACAAACTCAACCGCAAAATCGTGCGCATCATCACCGAACCCGCGATGCGCGAGTACCTGAGCAAGCAGGGCACCGATGCTGTCGGCAACACCGAGGCCGAGTTCACGGCGTTCTTCGAGGGTGAAATGACCAAGTGGGCCAAGGTGATCTAGGGCGCCGGTATCAAGTCGAATTGATGGTGGGCGAAGATTCCGCCAGCGCAAACACAGTTTACGATTTGTGGCTGGTTTGCTGGTATCCGCCAGTGATAACTGGCATCCTCGCGCACTCTTCCATTCCACCGGGCAACCGCCATGGCCACCGAAAGTTTCATCCCGGGCAAAGATGCCTCTCTCGAATCCACCATTCGCACCATGCAGGACAAGCTGGCAGTCCGTGGCTTTGTACTGGATGAGTCCTCCTGGCTGAATCCGGTCGAGTCGATCTGGTCGGTCCATGTCCGTGACCACGAATGCCCGATGCTGTTTGCCAACGGCAAAGGTGCGACCAAATTGGCGGCACGCGCCAGTGCACTCGGGGAATTTTTTGAACGCCTGGGCACGCATTATTTCTGGACCCATTTTTACCTCGGTGAAACCCGCGCCAACCGGCCCTTTGTCCATTATCCGCAGGAGCGCTGGTTTGCGCCGACGGACGACGGGCGCTGGCCGGCGGAACTGCTCAATCCTGAATTGCACGCCTTTTACAACCCGCAGGGCGACATTGATGGTGAAGTGCTGGTTGATCTCAACTCCGGCAATGTGAAACGCGGCATCTGCGCGCTGTCCTACACGCGCCTCCGTGATGGCGTGCAGACCTGGATCCCCGTCAACATCATCGGTAACCTCTATGTCAGCAACGGCATGGCGGCCGGCAACACGCTGATGGAGGCACGCAGCCAGGCCCTGTCCGAAATTTTCGAACGCAATATCAAGAACCGCATCATCAGCCAGGGTTTGTGTCTGCCCGAAGTGCCCGAGGAAGTGATCGCGCGTTATCCCGGCATCGCCGCCGGAATCAAGGGACTGCGCGAAGCGGGCTTCGGCATACTCGTGCGCGACGCCTCGCTCGGCGGCCGTTACCCGGTGATGAATGTCACGCTGCTGCACCCCAAGGACCAGGGCGTGTTTGCCAGTTTTGGCGCGCACCCGCGCTTCGAAGTGGCGCTGGAGCGCGCGCTCACAGAATTGCTGCAGGGCCGCGCGCTCGAATCGCTGGAGAATTTCCCGGAGCCGGGTTTCGACATGGATGAAATCACCATGGCCTCGAACCTGGAAATCCATTTCGTCGACTCCAGCGGCGTGATCAGCTGGAATTTCCTCGGCAATAAGCCGGACTACCCCTTCGCCGACTGGAATTTCAGCACCACCACCGCGGAAGACTATGCCTGGCTGTGTAACTGCATCAAGGCTGAAGGCCATGACATCTACGTCGCCGATTTCACCGAGCAGGGCGCCTACAGCTGCCGCATCCTGGTGCCCGGCATGTCCGAGATCTACCCGGTGGAAGACCTGGCCTGGGAAAACAACAGCATCGGCAACCGCATCCGCCCGGCGCTGGTCAAACTGCCGGCCTTGAGTGATGCCGAAGCCCGCGCCCTGCTCGATGATCTGCAAACCCTCAATCTGAACGACGAACGGCCGCTTTGGGAAATCCTCGGTCTCGCCATCCCGCTGGATACGGTGTGGAAGGAATTGCGCATCGGTGAATTGAAAACCCTGCTGGCACTCGCCATCGGCGACGAAGAGGCGACGCGCGAAGGTTGTGACTGGATCCGCCACTTCCAGGAAATGAAGCCAGCGCGGCATCTGGTGTACCGCTGCATCGAAAGCCTGCTGAACCTGGAAGACGCCGGCAATTATCACCGTGCGCTGGTCTTGCTCTACGGCGCGGAAACCGTGCGCCAGGCGCAGGCCCTGCTTGATCGCAGCGAACGTTACTTCGGCCTGCATACGCTGGGCGCAGACATGGAGGGCAGCGCCATGCATCAGACGCTGCTTGCTGCCTATGACAAATTATTTGCCGCAGCCTGAGGAACGGGCCACAGCCACTTATTTAGCTCACTTCTTAGCCAGCGGCGGCAGCGGCAGGGGCGTGCCTGGCGGCACGGGTGTGCCATCCACGTTCAGGCACATCGACACCAGCACGTAAAAGCCGTTGACTGAAATCAGGTCGACCACGCCACGCTCGCCGAAACGGTCCAGCACCGCCTTGTAATTGGCGTCGCTGACGCCCTGGGTATCGAGCAGTTCACGCGAAAAGTTGTAGACGATGGTTTCGTCGGCATCCATGCCCGACGGCCGTTTGCCCTGCGCGATTTGTTCAGCGATCGCCGGATTCAACCCGCCTTCCAGCGCGAGCTTGTGGTGGGCGACCCATTCGTACTGCGAAGTCCAGTGCCGCGCCACGATCAGGATCGCCAGCTCATTGAGCTTGCCGGCCAGTGAACTGCGGAAGCGGATTTCCTCCCCGAGTTTTTGCACCAGGTCACCGATGCCCGGGCTGCGCAGCCAGACGTTGAATGGCCCGCCCAGAGGGCCCGGCTTGGATGCTCCTGAACTCGCGAGTTTGGCGCGCGGGCCGGATTTGATGGCCTCGGTCAGCGCGCGCTGCTCCGGCGTCAGGTTTTCCACCGGGATCAGCTTGAAGCGGCGCGTATCGGCCGCGGGTGTGTTTTTGGGATCGCTCATGGTCAGTCCTGATCTGGAAAAATCGAACTTAACATGAACATAAGATATTGATGCCGGGATTCAGCCGCAAAAGCCGGCCATTGCCGTGTTTGCTGTCGCATGGACGCCAGTTGCCGTTGTCCTGGTAATTGATGCGACCGATGCGGAGGCCTTTGCGCGTCAGCACGGTTTTCAGCGCCTCGCCGCCGACCATGGTCAGTT